>JAXEJY010000031.1:0-6756 GCA_034101315.1 Pyramidobacter sp. | reverse complement strand
ATGATCGACGCCCCCATTGTCGCCCGCGCGCGCCAAACTATCGAAATGGCTGAAGCTATCGCAGGAGGCGGCTTACAATGAAAGACGTAAAAGTTATCCCGACACTGAAAGACGCCGTTCTTCGCTCCGGCCTCAAAAACGGCATGAGAATATCGTTTCACCATCACCTGCGCAACGGCGACGGCGTGATGAACATGGTTCTGGCGCAGCTTGCCGCCATGGGCTTTTCTGACCTGACGCTCAGCGCCAGCTCTGTCTTTGACGTTCACAGCCCCGTCATTGGCCACGTCAAAAGCGGCCTCATTTCGCGCATTGAGACGAACTACATGGGAGGAAAAGTCGGCCGCGCTGTCTCGGAAGGGCTGATGAAAACCCCCGTCATCTTCAGGACGCACGGCGGACGTCCCAGCGCGATTGAAACAGGCGAAACGCCGATTGACGTCGCTTTTGTCGCCGCGCCGTCAGCCGATCCGATGGGCAACGCGACGGGCAAAATCGGAAAGAGCGCGTGCGGCTCGCTGGGGTACGCCGTTTCCGATGCGATGTGCGCGCGCCACACGATCGTCATCACAGACAACCTCGTCCCCTATCCCCTCGAGGACGCCGCCATTCAGGAACAGTGGGTTGACAGCGTTGTCGCCGTCCACGAAATAGGCAATCCTGCCGGAATCGTATCGGGCACGACGAAAATAACGCGCGATCCCGTAGGACTCGTCATGGCGCGCACCACAGCCGACGTCATTAGGGCTTCAGGACTGCTGAAAGACGGATTTTCATTCCAGACGGGCGCGGGAGGCGCGTCCCTTGCTGCGGCGAAATTCCTCAAGGACATCATGCTCTCTGACGGCATTCGCGGCAGCTACGCGCTGGGCGGAATCACGAGCTCCATGGTTGACATGCTCAACTGCGGGTGTTTCCGTTCAATTCAGGACGTTCAGTGCTTTGACCTGGACGCCGTGGCGTCAATCCGCGACAATCCGCACCACATCGAAATTTCAGCGTCGCGCTACGCGTCGCCCACGGCAAAATCGTGCGCCGTCGACAGCCTTGACGCCGTCATTCTCGGCGCGACGGAAATTGATACCGATTTCAACGTCAACGTCCACACCGACTCCAACGGCTACATCATGGGCGGAAGCGGCGGACACAGCGACGCCGCCGCCGGAGCGAAGCTGACAATTATCGTCGCGCCGCTGATTCGAGCGCGTCTGCCCATCGTGACCGACCGCGTGACGACCGTCTCAACGCCCGGTTCGACGGTTGACGTTCTCGTCACGCAGCGCGGCGTCGCCGTCAATCCCGCGCGTCCTGAGCTTTTCAGCCGTTTGAAAGACGCCGGAATCCGCGTCATGGACATTTGCGAGCTGAAAGAGCGCGCTGAAAAGATAACCGGCACGCCCCGAAGGCTTTCGCGCGGCGGCAGAGAAGTCGCGCGCGTCCTCTACCGCGACGGAACGCAGATCGACAGCATTTTCGGCGTCGGAATTTAACTTTTTCAATTCCGATTGGCGAAAACCGCCAGAGACAATCTGTCCTTTTCTCCAATTGCCAGCCGCGTATCATAAACCGTATAATAGGTCTCAGAACACGAGCCGTCTGCGGCGGCACTTATTGCAGACATTCAGGAGGGAAAAAGAATGAAACGGATATGGAAATTCATCGTCATAACTGCTGTTGCGCTCAGCATAAGCCCTGCCGCATGGGCGTTTCAGAACGAGCCGGACGCGTTCAACGGAGTCAAGTGGGGCGTGCATTATGACTCGGTCCGAAACATGTTCCGCCCGGCGCGCCGTCCCAACAGAAACGGCAAGTACTACTACGAGCGGAACCTCCACTCGCCGCGGTGGGCAGGCATTGAAGCGGACGTCATCACGTATATGTTCAACGCCGACGGACGCTTCGAAGAGGCTGAAGGCCGCGTTTCCTCCCATCGCGATTCATTCGACAACGCAGTGGCGCGGGGCGTCAGAAAGTGGGGCAGCCCTGTTTACGGCAAATCCGGCAGAGGACACCGCAAAGTCAGCTGGTTCGGCAGAGACGTCAACATTGTTTTCGTCGACGAGCGTCCGACATGGCGCTTTATCTGCACGTGGACTGGAAGAGATTCATGGGAGGGCAGACGTCCTTCGCCTGACCACGGCGGCCGCCCTCATCCCGAGGTAGAATATCGTCAGGAACTTCGGCGCCTCGATGGCTACGGCGGAGTCAGCTGGGGCGACAGATACTACGCTTTCGGTGGCGAGTTCACCAAGCCGCGGCCGAAAAGAGGCAGCGACGTCTACGTTCGCCGCAACGGCACGACATCGTTCGGAAACGCTCGCGCCGACGAGGTGTACTACACGTTTACCTCGCAGGGACTTCGGTCAGTCGAGCTGGTGTTCGGACGCCGGATGGACTACAGACGCGTCTACGACGCATGCCGCAGCCTGTGGGGCGCTGAAAACATGTCTGCACGCGATCTGCGGGGCACGCGCGGAGCGCGCGCCGGCTGGACAAAACGCGACGGCAGCGCTGTCCTGTACTGGGACAATCGCACAAAGTCCGCAACAGTCGTCCTCTACAGCAATAACTGATGCTCTGAAGCAGAGACGGATACACAAAAAGCAGTCCTCGGCGAAAACCGGGGACTGTTTTTGTGTTGTTCAGCGCTGTTCAAATTACGGCAAAGCGCGGCTGTGCTCAATCCACAGACCGCAGAAGATGCCCGCTACGCCCATGAGAGCCCAGAACAGATATTTTGCCCATGCCGAAAATGAAGTGTGTTCTTTGCGCACTTGAAACGCCACCTCCTTTTCCTGTATTTTAAATCAAAAAATTGTTTGCGTCTCAATATCTTGCCGAGACGCAGAAAAAACGGTACACTTGTGGTGAGATAAAAATTTAGAGCATAGGAGGCAGAGTCATGTACGCACATTTTGATGAGATCGTCAGCGCAGTTCGCGCGCACCCCAGCAGACAGGTGCTTGCCATTGCGGGAGCGGAAGACAGGCCCGTCGTTGAAGCGGCGCTTGCCGCTCAAAAGGCAGCAATTGCCGAGCCGATTTTCGTCGGCAGACGCGCGGAAGTTGCGTCGATTCTGAAAGAGACAGGAGAAAATCCCGAAAAGTTCCGCATTGAAGAGGCGGGAGCGGCAGGCCCCGCTCAGACGGCAGTCGAGCTGGTTCAGTCAGGCGAGGCGGGGGCCCTGATGAAGGGTCTGATAGAGACTCGCGATATGCTCAAGCCGGTCGTCAGCAAAGAGAACAAGCTCAACACGGGACGCCCCATGACGCACCTTGCGTTTTTCTCCCTGCCGAACTACAGCCGCCTCATCGCGTGCACTGACGGCGGCATGATGGTGTACCCGACGCTTGACGACAAAAAGCACATCATTCAAAACGCCGCCTCAGCGCTGCACGCTATGGGCTACGAGCGCCCCGCCATCGCCGTTCT
Organism: Pyramidobacter sp.; assembly: GCA_034101315.1. Classification (GTDB taxonomy): domain Bacteria; phylum Synergistota; class Synergistia; order Synergistales; family Dethiosulfovibrionaceae; genus Pyramidobacter. Next base: position 3,324 of record JAXEJY010000031.1, on the reverse strand, counting down.
GGCAGGGATTGAAAAGGTCAATCCCAAGATGAAAGAGACTGTCGAGGCAGACGCGCTTCATCAGATGGCGCTTCGCGGCGAGATTCAGGGCTGCGATGTCATCGGCCCCATTTCTTATGACGTCGCGATGAGCGCTGAGATCGCGCATCACAAGGGGTACGAGTGTCCCCTCTGCGGCGCGTTCGACGTGCTCGTCGTTCCCGACCTCGCCAGCGGCACCATCTTGGGCAAGAGCCTGATCATATCCGCCGGCGCCGCCATGGCAGGAATCGTCATCGGCGCGGCAGCCCCTATCGTGCTGACTTCGCGCGGATCGACCGCGCAGGAAAAGTTCTATTCCATCGCCCTCGCGTCGCTCGTCGCGTCCGGCATGAAAAACTAGCTAGAATACCGCAAAAAAAGACGCCGCGCAGAGTCAGTCTGCGCGGCGTCTTGTGCTCTGCTTCGGCACGCGCCGGCAGATCCTATTCAGTCCGCGGCGCGTGGTGTTTTCCAAGCCCTTTGATGATGTAGTCGCAGGTGAGCGCGACAGCCGGGTTGTTGCCGAGAAGTCTGTCCTTTACCGCCAGAACGGTGCAGGGAGCTTTTGAATGGCGCATGAACACAGAGTCGTGCCCGACGCACAGCCCTAGAATGACGTTGAACTCCGTTCCGTCTTTTTCGAGAGCCCGCGCCTGTTCTGCCGGATTGCACGACGTGCAGCCCAGCCACGGACGTTCTTCATGTCCCATGTCGGCTTTTCTGACGCCGCCGATTTTGCAGCACGCCGTGTACACTTCAAACTCGCGGGCAAGCAGATCGGCAAAGACTTTCGCTTCTTTTTTGAAACCCATGCAGCTGGCGATGCCTATTTTTTTGTATCCCATGCGGCGGCAGAACTCAATAATCTCGTCGACGCGGCACATCTCGCAGTAAAAATCCGCTTCGACGGACGCCGCTACTTTCATCAGCGCCTTGTCAACTTCGTCGTACAGCTCGCGCGAATCAATCGCGACGCAGGGTTCGCCTTTGCTGCAGGCGGAAGTGGCGCACAGATGGCATTTCATGGAATCAGTCTCCTTTTCTCGGGTGAATTACATGATTTATTATTATAATTATATCTTGAGCGCATGGTTTTGTGAACGGCAGAAAAATTTTTTAAAAAACGCGCGGAGGAAAGCTGAACAGAGCTCTCCTCCGCGTGTTTGCGTTTTAAAAATTCCACTGAAGTCTCATACTGGCTGAGACATCGCTGTATCCGCTGCGGAACACTTCTGTTCCGAGCAATGCGGCAACGCGGAACGTCTCGCTTGCCTCAAATTCAGCGCCGAGCGACAGGGCAAGGCTGTCATTTCCGGCGTTTTGACGCCACCGAGAGCGCGCCGTTCCGCCTGCGATGCTCCACGCGTACTCAGCGCCGTCATCGAGGAACTCGTGCAGCCACAGCGCCGAGGCGTTGACAGAAACGCGCGTTCCGTCAGCCAGTCTGCCGCCGCCGAATGACGCGCGGACGCCGAGGCTTGAGCGCAGCGACGAATAGTCCGCGCCAGCCAGAGACAGGGCGCTTCCGTCTCCTCTCTCTGACGACTCTGACACGCCCGGGCGGCGGATAAACGCGTAGTTCAGAGACACAACAGGCGTGAGTATCGCCGTTCCCATTTTATGATTCCAGCCTGCGCCAAGTTCGGCAGCTCCGCTGAATCCAGTCCACTCAGCCGAGTGGGCGCGCTGGTATGATCCCAGGCTGACCGATCTGTTTGCCGTGTATCTGTCCCAGCCTGCGCGCGCTAAGCCGTAGAGGAACAGACCGCGTTCGGCGTCGCGCGCGTATTTGCCGCCGACGCCGATAAATCCGCCGTCGCTCGACGCGCTGAACGAGGACGCGCCGTACACTTCTGCGCTGCTGTGGAGAAATCCGCCGTGGAATCCCCAGATCCAGTTTCCTGACTCCTTCTCGCCGCCGATGAGGACGCCTGAACTCTGGTCTTTATATCCGCCGTACCCTGACCACGCGTTCTGTCTGGCAACTGTTCCGAATGGCTGGAAATACCAGTTCCAGCCGCGCTGAGGCAGTGATCGCAGTCCTGCAAGACGGCGGGCAGTCATTTCGGACAGCCTCTGATTGTTCCCGAGCGCGGCGTACTGAAGGACGCTGTACGCCTCCGGATGAAGCTGTTCAAGCGCGGCTCCTGCGCCGTCAAGGCTCATTGAGTCGAGCAGAGAGACGAGATTCTGCGCGTCTCCCTTTGCGTCAAGAGCCGCTGTGTCGAGCGCCGCGCCTGCTGAGCGCCCCCCGTCAGACAGCGCCGCCTGAGTGTACGATGCCGTGCGCTCGCCCCTAAACTCAAACAGAGAGCCGCCGGCAGCGCCGACAGGCGTAACGGAGCTGAACGTGCCCGCGCTCTGCGCGCCCGTTATGACGAGACGCGACATGTCAGCCTCGCCGGAGACGAAGCTCTTGACGTCGACGAGCGTTGAGCCGGCTTTAAAATATCCTGCCGGAATAAGTCTGACGTTTTTGATCTCCGAGCCGGACCCCGTGATGACAAGCCGGTCGCCGCCGTTTGCGTTGCCCTCGAGCTCCAGCGTGCCGTCGCCCGAGTAGCGCTCAACCGTCAGAGTGCCGATGGAGTTGCCCGGCGCCGTGACGCCGTCGTTGACGACAGGCGCGTTGATGAAGCCTGTGCCCTGAAGGCGTCCGGAGGAGGCGACATAAACTTGGGATGCCAAAGAGCCGTCAACGGCAAGCGTTCCGGCGCTGATGTCCGTGCCGCCCGTGTGCGTGCTGGCGCCCGTCAGGCGCAGCAGACCTGCGCCCTCCTTAATCACTTTTCCCTCGCCGTATATCGTTCCGCCGTAGACGTTTTCCACGCCGGACTCCAAGAGGACCGTCATGTTCGAGAGCGTTTTGCGGTCAGGGTTCAGAGCGTCTGCTGCGTACAGCTCGTCCGCTTTGCCCAAATAGATCTGACTGCCGCCCGCGCCTCCGTCGTCCAGCCACGAAACGCTGAAATCGCCGCCGTTTGCCAAGCTGGAGTGCTTGCCGCGCGCTCCCATGTCGATGACCAGTCTCCCGTCTGTGCTGAGCGCGGCGGCATCAGTCCACGCGTTCTTTTCGGGATCCCATAAGAACGTGCGTCCCGTTAACCCGGTAATCGCATTTGACGTCGTGGCGAAGTACGTTTTTGCCGGCACGGATGGGTCGGCGTTCTCGATGGTCACCTCGACGACATATTTGGCGTTTTCAGGCAGAAAGACGTATGAGTCAAGGTCAACCGTGCGGAATCCTTCCAGATCCGGTGTCCCGTCAGAGCCGAACGTCCCCGACTGTTTGCCCAGAATCTG
>JAXEJY010000030.1:0-2160 GCA_034101315.1 Pyramidobacter sp. | reverse complement strand
GCTTTGAAGTCCCCGATGACCTAGAGGCTTTGCGCTCTCACGGACACCGCGGACTGCTCAATATGAACGAGCGGATTAACCTTGCTGGCGGCTCAATGAAGATCGTGTCTGAAGAGGGCAAAGGCACAACGCTTGTCTTTCTGATCCCCGACGAAGGCGCAGTGCGCCAGCTATGGTCAAATACGCCCGGAGGAAGATTTTAATTTGGCTCGGACAGTCCATGCTGAAAAGGAGGAATCTCGATGCGGTTGAAATTTTGCGGTGCAGCGCAGGAAGTAACCGGTTCAAACTACCTGCTGGAAGTCGGCGGGCACAGAGTGCTGATCGACTGCGGAGTGCATCAGGGAGAAGGTGAATATCTCAACGAAGCGCCTTTTCCTTATGCGGCAAACTCAATCGACGCCGTTGTGCTGACGCATGCTCATATCGATCACTCAGGAAGGATTCCTAAACTTGTCAAGGAGGGCTTTCGCGGCAAAATCTACGCCACGCTGCCGACAGTGGAGCTGGCGGAAATTCTGTGGGACGATTCTGTGCGTCTCATGCGCGAAGAAGCCGAGTGGAAAACGCGCAAGAATCAGCGCCGCGGACTTCCTCCTGCAGAGCCTCTGTACACTCAGGAAGATGCCGACGCGGCGAAAAAACAGCTTGCTCCGATGAGCTACGACTCCAGATTTGAAGCCGTACCGGGCGTTTCAGTCCGATTCCGCGACGCCGGACACATCCTCGGCAGCTCTCTCCTTGAATGTGTGCTCACTGAGGACGAAAAAGTAGTTCGTCTTGTGTTCAGCGGAGACCTTGGGCCCGTAAAAACTGTGATGGAGCGCCCCCCGGCAGAAATTGGCGACGCTGATTACGTCGTCATCGAGTCCACATACGGCGGACGCGAGCATAAAAGCATTCAGGAAACGCGTAATGAGTTCCAGACGCTCATGGAAGATATTTTAGCCAAGAAAAAATCGAAAATATTCATCCCTACGTTCGCCGTAGGCCGCGCGCAGCGCATTATGTACGAACTTGCCGTCCTTCGGGATAAGGGGGTCGGCGGGCATATTCCCGTGTTTTTCGATTCGCCGATGGGCGTTCGGGCGACAAAACTCTATGACGCGCACATGGACATGCTGTCCCATGAAATACAGGACTATCGCCGCCGGGAAGGCAGTCCTTTCTCAGAAGAAGATCTTCAGTACGTCGTCACAAAAGAGGAGTCGCAGGCTGTCAACCGTCAAAAGTTCGGCATTGTTCTGGCAGGAAGCGGAATGTGCAACGGCGGCAGAATTATCCATCACTTGAAAAACGGGCTGTGGAATCCGGACAACCATGTGATATTCGTCGGCTATCAGGCGCACGGCACGCTGGGCCGCCGCATTGTTGACGGCGCGAAAAGCGTGCGCATTGCCGGCGAGACAGTCAACGTCAATGCGGCGATTCACACTATTGGCGGCTTTTCCGCTCACGCTGATCGCTCTGACTTGCTCCACTGGGCTGAGGCGTTCAGACTCTCGATGCCGTACTTCTTTGTGACGCACGGCGAACCGGAGTCCGCAAAGAGCCTGAGCGACGCATTGAGCGAGCGCGGATTTGATACACTCGTTCCTCATATGCTTCAAGAGGTCACACTGACCCCGCGCTCTGCCGGTCAGAGAATGTCCGAGGCGGCAGCAGAATCTCAGGCAGTTTCAGATTCTCTTTCAGCTCAGACGGGCAGCGTCGAAACAAAAGTTGCAGATAAGCCTGTCAGAGAAGAGAGTCCCAAAACGCCGCAGACAGATCAGCGCCTCATGGGGTCGCTTGAAAAACTCGGCGACCAGCTGCGAGACCTGTATCAGAGAGCTGAGGACGGCAGTCTGAATACCGATGTTCAGCCGCTCCTCGACGCTGTTTCTGTCTTATTAGAAACTGCGGCTCAAAAAAGCAGACGCTGAGACGGAGCCGCGTCATTGGGCGTGTCTCTTCAAATGGACTACAGTCAAGCCAGTGGACACGAAATGTAACATAAATATCTGAGGAGAGAGGTTATTTCTGTAGTTACCTCCTTCGCGAGTCTCATTTAATACTATCTATATAAAGAAGAGGTGGAGGTGCCGAATGGAGCATGATGAGCTGAAACTAGGTAGCCTTTTTGACGGCAGTGGTGGCTTTCCTTTAGCGGGCAAACTG
>JAXEJY010000029.1:0-5568 GCA_034101315.1 Pyramidobacter sp. | reverse complement strand
ATCGGCTGCTCAAGCCGTATGCCCGGATACGTTAACGCCTGCACGCTCCACACCACCCACGGACGTTCGCTCGCCTACGCAACCGGCATCAAGATGGTCAAGCCCGAACTGACCGTCATTGACGTCATGGGCGACGGCGACTGCAGCGCCATTGGCGGCAACCACTTCATCCACGCCTGCCGCCGCAACATCGACATCACCGCTATCGTCATGAACAACAACATCTACGGCATGACCGGCGGACAGATGTCGCCCACAACGCCCGTCGGCGCCATCGCCAAGACGGCTCCCTACGGCGTTATGGATCCTTCCTTTGATATCTGCAAACTCGCCGCCGGCGCCGGCGCAACTTACGTTGCCCGCACCTGCGTCAGCAATCCCAGAGATGTCGAAAAGACGATCACTGAAGCCATCAAACACCACGGCTTCTCCGTCGTCGAAGTAGTCGGCTTCTGCCACACCCAGTACGGCCGCTACAACAAGCTCCGCACGCCCATCTCCAACGTCGAGTACCTCAAGGGACGCCTTGTTCCCGTCAAGAGAGCCGCTGAGATGACCGAAGAAGAACTTGTCGGCAAAATCGTAACAGGCCAGTTCGTCAACACCGAACGTCCTGAATATACTGATCAGTATAAGGCTCTCCTTGAGCGCGTTAAGGGGGTAAAATAATGGCCAGACGTTTTGAAATCAGCCTTGCCGGTTCCGGCGGTCAGGGCGTTATCACCGCAGCTGTGATGATCGGCGAAGCTGCTTCTATTTTCTGCGACGGTCTGTATGCTGTTCAGACACAGAGCTACGGCCCTGAAGCCCGCGGCGGCAGTGCGAAGGCAGAAGTCGTCATTTCCGACGAGCCCATCGACTATCCCAAACCCGTCAGCCCCGATCTGATGATCTGCCTTACGGGCGCAGCCAGCGACAAGTACAGCCATGACGTCAATCACAACGGACGCCTCATCCTCGACAGCTTTGCTGTTCAGGAAATGCCCGACATTGATGCCAATCTGTACCAGCTGCCCATCATCGAGACTGCTCGCGAGAAAATCGGACGCGAGATCGTCACCAACATGGTCGCCCTCGGCATGGTCGCCCGCGTGCTTGAGCTTGAAGGCTTCATGAAGCCCGAAGCCGTGCGCAAGGCAATGCTTGACCGCGTTCCCAAGGGAACAGAAGAGCTCAACTCCAAGGCGTTCGACGAAGGCTATGCCCTTTTCAAGAACAGCCAGTCCATGCATTTCGGCAACTAATCTGCACGCAAAAGAGCCCTGCAGTCACCTAAGACTGCCGGGCTCTTGTATTTCAATAAATCCGGATTATATCGCTTTTTCGTATTTTCCTTTTACGCGCAGAAAGTAGACAAACGTCATAAGAGTTGTGACAAACCATGCCAGAGGATAGCCGATATACACGTGCACAATATTATGGTCTATTGACAGACTGACGGCGAGATAAATTTGGCGCAGAACCACCATGCCAAGCAAAGACAAAATGAGCGGCACGCGCGTGTCGCCGTAGCCGCGCAGCGCCCCAAGGCATACCTCGCGCATCGCCAGGAAACAGTAAAACGGAAGCATAACGTACAGCATTCCGACACCGGCGGCAACGACCTCAGGCTCAGAGTTGAACAGCATGACGCTTTCTTCGGCAAACAGATAAATCACAGCGCTGACGGCGACAAGATATCCCATCGACAGCGCCATACAGCCCCAGAACCCGCGTTTAAGGCGCTCAAAGTGACGAGCGCCGAAATTTTGGCTGTAGTACGTCGTCAGCGCCAGCCCGAACGCCTTGCACGGAAGTCCGATAAAACGGTCAATCCTTCCGGCGACTCCCACGCCTGCCATCGCGGCGGCGCTGAAACCGCTGATGTAGCGCCAGACAAAAAGATTTGAAAACGATATCAGTGAATTCTGAAGCCCCGTGGGCAGACCAATTCCCGTCATCGCGAGGACAATTTGTTTTTCCTTTTTCATGTTTTTAAACGTCAGGCAGAAAGACGGTTCAGTCTTTTTAAGGCAGCAGTAGACCATGACGGCAGAAATCAGCTGAGAGATGACCGTCGCAGCGCTGACGCCGGCAACTCCCCATGCGCAATACGCTACAAAGAGAAGATCGAGAATGATATTGACGCCGCATACAATGACCAGAATGACGAACGGACTGCGCGAATCTCCGACAGCGCGCAGCAGTCCCGCTCCGACGTTGTAAATCACCGTGAACATGATTCCGGCGAGGTAAATGCGCAGATAGAGTACCGCCTCGCGGTAGACGTTCTCAGGCACCGAGACGAGACTGACGAGCCACGGCGTGATTAGAATGCCGATGATTGACAGGACAACACCCATCAGGACGGAAAAGGCAAAAGTAACCCTCATGGAAATGCTCTGCCGCTGCGCGTCGCCGGCGCCGCAGTACCGGGCGACAATGACAGACGCTCCGACGGACATGCCGTTGAAAAAACCGACGACGAGCTGAGATATCGCAGAGCACACGCTGACCGCAGCCAAGGCGACTCCGCCCGTGAAATTGCCGATAACCATCGAATCAACCGTGTTGTACAGATTTTGAAGGAGCTCCCCCAGAACAATCGGGAGAGCGAACAGCGCAAGATTTTTTATAATTCCGCCGCGCGTAAAGTCAATAGTATGAGCGTGCATTTCAGTATGCCTCACATGAGCAAGATCAGCAGCTGAAGAGGTATATATCAGCTGCTGTGATAATATGGTTCCCCGTTCAGCATTATATCAACGTATCTGCTGAACGCAAGCGAAATGCTATGGACAGAATGAGCGCATGATGTATCATCGTTCTGACAGACGCGGGCGCTTTGAGTATAATAGTTCGCAACGATATTGAGTGGAGGGTGCAGCAATGGAACTTTTTATCGACAGAGTGAACTCAGAAGGCCAAGGAATTGGCAAGAGCCCCGACGGGCGTACAGTCTTCGTACAGGGAGCGCTTCCCGGCGAACGGGTTACAGCCGCCGTGCGTCAGGAGAAGAAAAACTACATCCAGGCGCGTGTTGACAGAGTCCTGAACCCAAGCCCAAGCCGCCGTGACCCCCTGTGCCGATGGTACCGAAGCTGCGGCGGGTGTCAGCTTCAGCACGCCAGCTACGAAGAGCAGTGCAGAATCAAGTCCATGCTGGCTGCCGACGCACTGCGCCGCCTCGGCGGATTCGACGTGCCGGAGCATATCCCCTGCGTGCCGTCCGCAGATGAATGGAAATACCGCAATAAAGCCTCTTTCCCCGTGCGCGCGTGCGGCAAAAGGGGAGAAGTCGGATTTTTCAAAGCGCGCAGTCACGAAATCGTTCCCGTGACGAAGTGTCCCGTACTGTGCGACCGCGCCAACGACCTGTACGCCGCCTTGAAAAGCATGATCGAGAAAGGCCAGTTCTGCTGCTACGACGAAGTCAAAAACAGCGGCTGGCTGCGCCATCTCGTCATCAGAAGCGCCCGCAGTGGAGAAGAACTCCTCCTCATGCTCGTCGTTGCCGCGCGGCCGCAGGGAGAGGCACTTGAATCGCTCAAAGACTTGTACGCCTATCTCAAGCCGCAGTTTCCCGAACTGCGCGGCCTTGTCCTCAACATCAATCCCGACGAGGGGAACGTCATCCTCGGAAAAGAAACGCTGACCGTCAGCGGCGAAGACCGTTTGAGCGAGCACCTCGGCAGTTTCGACCTGGACTACGACGGCACGTCGTTTTTCCAGACAAATTCACGTCAGGCAGATCAGCTGTTCAGCTATGCAGCCGAACTCCTTGAAGGGCAGAACATCCTCGAACTGTACTGCGGCGTCGGAGCGCTGACAGCGTATCTGTCGCGCCGCGCTCAGACGATTAAAGCCGTCGAAATCTGGCCCTCCGCCGTTGAACTTGCGCGCGAAAACGGTAGAGTCAACAGAATGGCAGGACTGACCGTCGTTGAAGGCGCGGCGGAGGACGTGATCAGCGCGGCAGAACTTGAGGGAATTGACTGCCTCGTCCTCGATCCGCCCCGCACAGGCTGCGAAAAAGAGCTGATCGCGACAATCGCTGCCAGCTCAATTCCCCGCGTGCTCTACATCTCCTGCAACCCCGCAACCCTCGCCCGCGACGCCGCCCTGCTGCGCGACGCCGGATTTGCGATGGACATGAACGCCCTGAGAGTTTTTGACATGTTCCCGCAGACAGCGCATGTGGAGACGGTATGTCTTTTGTCGCGGTAACGAAAAAAGAGAAAGCCTGTGCCTTCTCTCTATTCCTGTCTCAAACGTATATGCGCAGCATTCTGTAACCTCAAAGGGGAGCGAGAAATCTGTCTATGTCTTACAAGATGAACGTGCTGAAGGCTCTGGGAATCATATCTATGGTTATGACTCATGCAGGAGAAAGTCTCGTGAAATACTTGCCAGGCTGGCGTATGCCTATGTTTGTGTTTCTGTCTGGCTATTTCTTCAACGAGAAATATTTGGATAATGTTTGGCAGTATGCGTGCAAAAAGTTTAAGAATCTTATTGTGCCGATGTACGGCTGGCATTTATTTTATGGTATTGTTGTAACTATACTTCTGAGCTGCGGCTATGTTCGGTTCGGAACTCCGCTGTCGTTAAAAAGTTACTTTATCACATCTGTTCACCACGGACACCAGTATGTTTTTAGCTTGGCACTATGGTTTGTCGCAATTTTGTTTTTGGTGCAAATAAGTTATGCCATGATAAGAAAAATTTATAAAAACCATATTAAAAGCGAGATCCCCATGCTGATTGCTTTAATTACGCTGAATCTCGGAGCTGTTCATATTGCTAAACAGGGATTTCATATAAAATTCACCCCCCCCCTTATGCTTCCAATAGAAAAAATTATGTTTCTTCTGGTGTTCTTTTACATCGGATGGCTCTATAAAAACAAGTTGGAGAAGCATGATGAGTTTAAAGCGTGGAAACTTGCGCTTCCGTTTTTGGTAAACTTATTTCTTAGCGCATTCTGCACGAAAGGGACCGGTCATATCGGCTACACAATTTCTTGGATGCAGTTTGGTAAAGGGTATGACTTTGTGCCGCTTCTGGTTTCATTGTCGGGAATTTACTTTTGGATGCACATCGCAGATCTCATAGCAAGGACGGTTCCGCGCAACGATTTTATCTACACGCTGGGAGAATCAACCTTTCCAATCATGGTTCACCATTTATTCTGCTTTTGGCTCCTCAATACCTTTTTCCTCATGTTAAAAGAACAGGGTGTCTTTCAAATGCTCTTCTTTAATCATGAAAGGTACATGACGGATATTTACTACCGAGTTCCACGGTATCAGCCGCTTATGGACTTTGCGTATGTCATCGTCGGCATCACCGGCTCGCTTCTCATTGACTGGGGATATCAAACCTTGAAGAAAAAACTGATAAGCAAATAGTTTCAGCGGCAATTATTGCCTCTGGGATTTGTACTGCTCCCCCCAGTCCCACATGGCGTCAAGAACGGGTTTCAGGCTGTATCCAAGCTCTGTCAGCGTGTATTCCACGCGCGGCGGCACTTCTGCGTACACTGTGCGGAGCACAAGTCCGTTTGCTTCCATCTGGCGAAGCTGTGAT
>JAXEJY010000028.1:0-4780 GCA_034101315.1 Pyramidobacter sp. | reverse complement strand
CCCCCCCCGGGCGGCCCCCCACAACCGGGGGGCCCCCGACTGTTTTTGTAAAGAATCAGCCAGTTTCTTTCTATAGGGTAGACCCGTTGTTCTGTCCCCAAAATTGAAAAAAGAAAGATTTCCTTATATGATTGCATTGCATAACAATCCAATCCGCACGGCGCTGCTGCTGGGGCATAAGGAGAGTTGAATTGCATGAATCTTAACTTTAGAAGAGAACTCGTTGAAAACTACCACGGAAAAACACAAATTGCCAGAATTTTAACAGAGACGTGGATTGCGGACAACATGTTCTGTCCGCGGTGTGGAAGTATGCGAATTAATCACTGTCCAAACAACAGCCCTGTGGCAGATTTTTGTTGTCCTCAGTGCAAAAGTGAGTTTGAATTGAAAAGCAAACGCGGGAAGCTGGGGGAAAGAATAACTGACGGCGCATACACAACAATGATTGAACGGATAACGAGCAATCAAAATCCGGACTTTTTCTTTATGAGATACGATGAAGAATCCCTCCAAGTGAGGGATTTAATCCTGATTCCGAAACACTTTTTTGCACCGAGTATCATAGAAAAAAGAAAGCCGCTCTCTCAAAATGCCCGCAGAGCTGGATGGATAGGCTGCAATATACTGCTCAGCGATGTTCCCGAGCAAGGACGCATAAAAATTGTTGAGAATGGTCTGGCAATTAGTCAATCTGCTGTGATCGATCAAATGAATCGCGGAAAAAATCTTGAAATTCAAAACGTAAAGGCTCGCGGCTGGCTGTTTGATGTTCTGTCCTGCATGAATAGGCTGCCGCAATCCGAATTTGCGCTGGACGATATCTATTCATTTGAGGATGCACTGAAACAAAAGCATCCGCAGAACAAGAACGTAAAACCCAAAATCAGACAGCAGCTGCAAATGCTGCGCGATAAAGGATTTGTCGAATTTTTAGGCAACGGACAGTATCGGAAGATTGTGTGAATTTGAAGGCGCAATTTAAGCAGCGATGCTTGGCTGATCTGCATCAGGCGTTTGTCCTTTTGACTGGCGGATTACAGCGTGAAACCGCCAGTCTGATTTTTTGGCGAGCCGCCCTCACCGCTAAAAGTCCCTCTGCCACGACAGGGTGACGCGGCGTTCGGGGGTGATGAATCCGGCGTAGTTGATAACGACTTCTGTGTTGAACACGTTTGTGACGGCGAGCTTGAAGCGCTGATTTCCGGATTTTCGGCTCAGGGCGAGATTCAGCACGAAAAAGCGGTCTTCGCTGTCGTACATCGGCAGGGATGCGGGATCGGCGTAGTAGTGGAGCTCTGCTTCAGCGCCCCACGGCGCGCAGGAGTAGCTCAGCCTTCCGGAGATGTCCCAGCGCGGCATACCCGTGCGCTGCCAGTCTGAAGACGCGTTCGCCCGTTCGCTGCCCTCGACGAACGAAAGTCCCTGAGTCCAGCTCCACGGGCCGCCGAGGCGGAGCGTCGCCTGTGCTTCAGCTCCCCACGCGCGGTAGCGGTTCATGTTCTGGAATGTTCCGCTGCCCGTTGTCGGATCGCTGATCCAGCGGATTTTGCCGCTCATCTCAAGGAAAAAGAGATTTGCGCTCCACGGCGTCTGCGCCGCGTTGTTCTTGATTCCGATGTCGTAGCTCCAGCCGCGTTCAGGGTCGAGGTCGGGATTCATGGGGCCCGTTCCTGCGCTCATTTCGTACAGGCTGGGCATGGAGAGAAAGCGCCCGGCTGAGATGTAGTGGAGCGTTCCGGCGGCGTTCTGCCAGCTGAGCGACACGCGCGGCAGAATTTCGGCTATGTCGCCGCCGCGGCTCATGTCCCAGAACTCGGCGCGCAGTCCGGCGTCGATGACGGCTTCGCCCAATGGAATCGATATTTCCGCAAACGGCGCGGCTTCAAATCGGTTTTGCGAGTATGATATGCTGCCCGCGCCTTTTGACTGCTCGCGGCGTATTTCAGCGCCCCAAGCGCCCTGACTGCCCAGCAGGCGCGTCCTCTGACTCCACGACGCGCCCCACGCCGTGTCGCGGTACGCTGTCTGAACTCCCGTCTGCCAATAGTCCTTTTTCGCGGCGAGATGGTAGAGCCGCGCGGTCTGAACTCCGTCGTCGTACGCCAGGCTGAAGCGCGAGTATCTGTTTTTCTGTCCGGCTTCGTCCGTCGTGACGATTCCGGCGCGCCGCTGTGTCGCGTCCCATCGCGAGAGATACGTTCCTGCTGCGGCGGAAAATTCCCAGTTCTGCCACGACAGATTGAGCGCCGCGTCGTCGCCTCGGAACTGACGCGACAGGTCGTGCGTCCGCCCTGCTGAAAGCGCCAGCGGCGTCATCAGTCTTTTGATTCGGCGTTCGCCTTCCTGCGTGTGCGCGGCGCGGACAGAGACGTTCAGTCCGTTTTTTCCTGCGGCGTGAACTTCGGCGCTTCCCGTGTACCAGCCGTCTGAGCCGGCTTCGGCGCTCAGGGAGAGCGTGCTCTTCTGCGCGGGCGTGCGTGTCGTAATACTGATGACGCCAGCTCCGGCGGCTGATCCGTACAGGGCTGAACCGGCGCCTTTGACGACTTCAATCCGCTCGACGGAGCTGAGCGGCAGCGCGCGCAGGTCGTAGATGTAACCCGCTGAGTCTGTGCCTGTTCCGTGGCTGGGGCTTGACTGCGGAATGCCGTCGACGAGCAGGAGGACTTCTGTGAAAAGTCCTCTGACGGTGACCGCCTGATTCAGCGTCATTGCCGCGCTCCCCGTGACGCCGGTCAGCCCGGGAATGCGGTTGAGAAGGTCGAGAACTGAGGACGCCGGACTAGCGTCAATTTCTTCGCGCGTGATGACGTAGGTCTGCGCGGGCACTTCTGACAGATGGCGCGCAATTCGCGAGCCGGTGACGAACAGCGGCTGCGACTCGATGACCTGCGCGGCGGCTGTTGTGCCGCTCAGGAGAATTAAGGCTGTCCACAGCGTTCTTTTCATGGTTCTGCGTTCCTTTCTCGGCGATTATCTGGGCAAAAAATTCCCTGTCGCGCAGGAGCGTCGGCGCGGCAGGGAGGAAAGTGAACAAATATGAGATGTCAGCTGATGAAGCGCACGTTCTCTTCCAGCTCGGCTCGGGACGACTCAAGCTCGTTCATCGGCGCGGACGTGTCAGCAAAGCCGAGGGCGACGGCGGCGACGAGGCTCAGATTTTCGGGAATGTTCAGCTGAGCGCGCAGGACAGGCTCGACTGCTTTGACGTAGCCGATGATGCAGCTTCCAAGTCCGTGTCCTGTCGCTGAGAGGCACAGCGTCTGGAGAAAAATTCCGGCGTCGATGAGCCGTCCAGCCGCGGAAGCTGCGTCAATGCAGACGAACACGGCTGATGGAGCGTCAAAAAGCCGGATGCTGTGGTTGAACACCGACCGGGGATCCCAGCCCTGACGCTCAAGGAGCGGCGTCATGTCGTGAAACAGCTCGCGCGCGCGGGCGTTTCCGGCTTCCGTGTAGCCGCCGCTTTCGGGCGTGACGATTTCGCCGCGCGCCGCGGCTGCCGTGCACGCCTCGCGGAGGGCGTCCAGCTTGGCGCCGGACACGACGAACGCCTCCCACGGCTGGCAGTTCTTCGCCGAAGGCGCAAATGTGGCGTATTCAAGGACCGATTTGAGAAGTTCGGGCGAAAGAGGCGTTTTCTGATAGACGCGGCACGAGCGTCGCGCGTTGATTCCCGCCAAAATGCCCATTGATTCTCCGTTGCACATGATGACAGACCTCCTGAAATATTCGTGATATCTTTAAAAGGAAGTGTAGCACGGGGGCGCCTGCTGCGCAAGATTGGCGCAATGCGCTATAATTGTTTTATTCGAGAAGCCTTAATGTGTCATACAAAGGAGTGATCATCGATGAAATTTCGCACAAAACTGCTGGCGCTCTGCGCGTGTCTGATCGCCGCGCCGGCGTGCGCTCTGACGCAGGAAGAAATTGACGCCCGATGGAACGCCATGACGGCGGAGATCGACGCCAAAAAGGCGGCACGCGTCCAGTCTGAACCGCTGCGCCGTGCTCTTGACGCGCAGGTGATGAATCAAAGTCTGTACGAGCTGTGGAAGAAGTGCGGAGACAAAGACGCCGATGTGCGCCTTGCGGCGGCGTGGAGCGTCCTGAAAACTATTGCGCCCGGCGGCGACGTCTCGCGCTGGCGCGAAGTGTCAGGCTTTCTCCTGCCGCAGGACATTCCAAACGCTCTGATGTTCATCGACGCCCTCTACACGGCGCTTATCGAGCTGCCGTCGCGCGAGGGCGGCGACTGGCTGGCGGCGGAAATTCTGCGCTCATTTGCGCGCTCAAGCCATGGACGATACGACTTTCTCCGCACATGCCCTGCACCTGTTGCCGATGCTGTTGCCGGTGTAGCCGAGCGCACGCGCTTGCGCGGCTCGTGGCGCGCTGAAGCGCTTGGCACGCTGCCTCTGGCTCGCCCCGTCGACGGAAGAGTCAGCGACAGCCGTGCCGTCGCTGAGGAAATGCAGTTTCTCGACGCGGCAGGACTTCCGGCGGCAAACGGCGCGTACGCGTGGGACAGAACAACCGGCAGAATTTACCGCGTGATATCGAGAGCCGACCGCGAAATCTGGGTTCTCGATGACTGATTTTGACAAACGTTTTTTCAGGAGGATTGTGTGCATGATGGTGTGTTTGAACTGCTGTGCTCCGGAAGCGGCGTCTGCCGCGCCGATTTACGCCTCGCGCGCCGAAGTTCCCGCGGAGGCGCGCTGGAGGCTTGAGGATATTTACGAGACGGTTGATCTGTGGGAGCAGGACGCCCGCG
>JAXEJY010000027.1:0-2850 GCA_034101315.1 Pyramidobacter sp. | reverse complement strand
TAAACATACTTCAAAATGACGGAGCATTGATCAGCGAATATCCTCTCGGGACGACAGGCAGAGCGTGGCGCTTTCCCCGCCGAAACAGAATTGTCGCCGGAATCAGCCGCGGACTGATTATCGTTGAGTCGCCAATTAAGGGCGGCGCGATGATAACGGCTCGGCAGGCGATGGAGATGGGGAGAGAGCTTTGGGCTGTTCCTGGGCGTATTGATGAGCGTACGTGCGAAGGAAGCAACCAGCTTTTAATCGAGGGAGCGTCGCCTCTCGTCAGCGTAAAAGATTTTGTGCAGTACATCGGAGGATTTGGGCAGCTTGATCTGTTTCAGTCAAGCGCTCCGTGTACGCGAGAGGAACACGCAGTTCTTGACGCGCTTTCGGCGCAGGGTGATTTGACGCTCGACCAGCTGAGCGCGCGAACAGGTCTCGACGCGGTGAAGCTGATGCAGATAACGCTGGAGCTTCAGACTCGGTCGCTGATTTATTCATCCGGCGGAGGACGCTGGCGCGCGGCACCGAGCTAACACACATGACACACACTGATGGAGGAGCAGATGAGTGCTGAAAATTACGAACTTTTCTCATCCGAAGCAGAACAGAAAGGCGTAAAATCAGAGATATTTATCGTCTCTGACTTCACTGGAGAGACGGCGGAGACGGTCGCGCGCGCAGCGCTCAGGCAGTTTGACCGGCATTGCGTTGCTCTGAGGCGTTTTCGAACGGTTGATACCGTCGATAAAGCGCTCAATGTCTGCTGGCTGGCGAAGGAGAGCTCTGCCCTTATCGTATGCACGCTTGTCTCTCAGCCCGTGAGAGAGGCTCTGACGTCTCTTGCTGCCGACTTGGGGCTGAAAGTTGTCGACCTTTTCGGCCCAATCCTCAGCGCAATTTCTGAAAAGCTTGGAGAGCAGCCCAGCGGGACGCCGGGGAATCGTCATAAGCTCGACGAGGCGTACTTCAGACGCGTGAAGGCAATTGAATTTTCAAGCACATGCGACGACGGAGCCAATCCCAATCTCCTGCCGGAGGCTGAGCTTGTCATCGTTGGCGTTTCGCGCACGTGCAAAACCCCTCTGTCAATGTACCTCGCCAACAAGGGAGTCAGAACGGCGAACGTCCCTCTTGTGCCGGAGCTAACCCCGCCTGACGAGCTTTTTACACTTCCGGCAGGCAGAGTTTTGGGACTTTCAATTCAGCCGGCAGTTTTGCAGAAAATACGGCGCGACCGCCTTGCAATGATCGGGCTCAACCCCGAAAAAGCGTCATACGCTCAGATGACGAGAGTTGAAGAAGAGCTTGCGTATGCCAAAAACATCATGAAAAGGCTGAACGCCCGCGTGGTTGACGTTACAGGACGCGCGCTTGAGGAAACTGCGCAGGAAGTGCTTGATTACTTGCGTGAGCAAGGGTGTCCGGCTGTTATGGATTAGAGAAAAACAGCGAGTAAATCATATAGGCTGATAAACAAAATTTTTTCAAGAATGCAGCGAGGAGGCCGCTTTCGATGAGTGATTATTGTGCAATTAAGTGGTTTGATGAAATACGCAAGACAGACATTCCCGTTGTCGGCGGAAAGGGCGCGAATCTTGGCGAGCTGACGTCAGCCGGCGCGCCGGTTCCGCCCGGATTCTGCGTCATCGCTGACGCCTATTCCCGTTTTATCAAGGAAAACGGTCTGGATACGTCGATTGCAGAACTGCTTTCCAGCCTTGACTTTGAGAACACTGCCGAGCTTCAGGAAAAGACGGAGACCATTCGCTCTCTCATTCAGAACGCTCCGGTTCCTGCTTACATTCACGATCAGATCTGCGCCGCGTATGAAAAGCTTGCGGCCTCTGTCGGCGTTAAAGATCCTCGTGTCGCTGTCAGAAGCTCTGCAACTGCGGAAGACCTGCCCGATGCGTCGTTTGCCGGTCAGCAGGATACATATCTGCACGTCATCGGGGCAGAGACGGTCGTCGATTACGTGCGTCAGTGCTGGGCGTCGCTGTGGACGGCGCGCGCGACCTACTACCGCCAGAAGCAGAACTTTGACCACTTCAGCGTCTCTCTGTGTGCTGTCGTTCAGAAGATGGTCGAAAGTGAGAAATCCGGCGTCATGTTTACGGCGAACCCGGTGACGAGCGAGCGCGGACAGATCATGATCAATGCCAGCTGGGGACTTGGAGAAGCGGTTGTTTCCGGTTCTGTGACGCCCGACGAGTACATCCTCGAAAAAGAAAGCCTGACGGAGCTGGATGTCGTCATCGCTGATAAGAAGATCATGATTGTGGACAAAGATAAAGGCAGCGGCACGGTGACGGTGAACGTCGCCGATTATCTTGGACCTGCTGCAGTCAGCGCGCGCTGCATGAGCGCCGCCGAAGTCCGCCGTCTTGCTGAAGCCGGAAAGGCGATTGAAGCTCTGTACGGTGCCCCCATGGATATCGAATGGGGACAGGACAGAGACACCAAAGAACTGTACATTCTCCAGGCGCGCCCTGTCACAACGCTGAAAGAAGAAGTTCCTGCGAAAAAGGAGAATCAAGTGATGGATAAAAAGTCGTTAACAGTGCTTGTGCGCGGTCTTGCCGCTTCGCCCGGAATTGCCCGCGGAAAAGTCATCCGCATTGACTCGCTCAAAGAAATTGCCCGTGTGCAGAACGGCGACGTCCTCGTTACAGGCATGACGAATCCGGATATGGTTCCGGCGATGAAAAAAGCGTGCGCCGTTGTAACTGACGAAGGCGGACGCACCTGTCATGCCGCAATTGTATCGCGCGAGCTGGGAATTCCCTGCATCGTCGGCAGCAAAAACGGAACTGAAGTCCTGAAGGAAGGCATGGAAGTCACCGTTGACGCGACGCGCGG
>JAXEJY010000026.1:0-4552 GCA_034101315.1 Pyramidobacter sp. | reverse complement strand
GAATAAGGGGCGCGCGCGTCATTCAGGCGGCAGGAACGTTTTTGAGCTACGCGTGCAGCTTCCCCCTGCTGACCATCTACAGCGTCTATCTCATCAGCTACATCGACGAGGACGAAAAAGACCTGCGCTACTACGGAACGCTCGTCGGCGGACTCTGTCTCGACGGACTCCTTCTGGTCATCATCGCGCAGTTTCTCTCATACGACCCTGTCGCGCTGTGGAGTCTGCGCGATCACCAGTGGGTGTATTTTTTCTTCCTTGCCGTCCCGATGACCGTCACGTGCGCCGTCATTCTCATCTTCAGAAAAAAACTGAGCAACCGCAACGCTCTCCGCTTTCTGAGCTATGCGCTCCTCGTCGCCGCGACCGTCGTCATCGACACCATCGTCGGCGACGTCACCTTGGCGTACATCGCCGCCGCCTACTCCCTGTTTCAAATTTACATCTCCGTCCAGTTTGAGTACGAGCGCACGCAGGAAGACGAGCTGGCGCAGCAGAGAATTGCCATCATGCTCAGCCAGATTCACCCCCATTTTCTCTACAACGTCCTGACCAGCATACGCGCCCTGTGCCGCACCGCGCCGCACAAGGCAGAACAGGCGCTGACCGAGTTCACCATCTATTTGCGCGGAAACCTCGATTCGCTTCAGACCCGCGAGTGCATCCCTTTTATGCAGGAGCTGGAGCACATCAAGCACTATGTCGATCTGGAAAAAATGCGGTTCGGCGACGACCTGCGCGTCGTGTTCGCCACGCCCGTGACCCATTTTTATCTGCCGCCGCTGACCGTCGAGCCGCTCGTCGAAAACGCCATACGCCACGGCGTCATGCAGCGCCGAAGCGGCGGGTGCGTCGCCATCTCAACCGCGCAGAGCAGCACGCATTACATCATCTCCGTCGCCGACGACGGCGTCGGCTTCGACACCGACACCATCAGTTCCAGCCGCCGAATCGGCTTGAGCAACGTCCGCGGACGACTTGCCAGCATCTGCGGCGGCAGAATGGAAATATCCAGCGCGCCGGGTGAGGGGACAACCGTCACCGTCCTGATTCCAAAAGAGAGAGGAGAGATTGCGCCGTGAGCCTGTGCTTTTTGGCAATCGACGATGAAGCCCTGGCGCTGAGCGACCTCGTCCATGCGCTCCAGACCGCCGAGCCGGACTGCCGCGTCTGCGCTCAGCTCTCGCCCGAGACTGCGCTTGAGGATATCCGCGCCGGACGATTTGCCCCCGACGTCGCCTTTTTAGACATTCAGGGACGCGGGTGGGACGGGCTGGAATGCGCTGTCCAGCTCAAAGCCCTGCTGCCGAAGCTGGACATCATCTTCGTGACCGCGTATCCTCAGTACGCCCTCAAGTCGTACTCACTCCACGCGCGCGGCTATCTGCTCAAGCCCGTTACGATAGAAGCCGTCCATGAAGAGCTGAAAAACCTCGGACTGACGCGCGCCGAAACACAGCCGCAAAAGCTGCTCTGCGTCAAGTGCTTCGGCAACTTCGACGTGTTCTGCCGCGGCGTGCCTCTGACATTTCCGCGCGCCAAGTGCAAAGAGCTTTTTGCCTATTTGATCTACCGTAACGGCGCCGGATGCAGCCTCAAAGAGATCGCAGCCGTCCTGTACGAGGACAGAGCCTACGACCGGTCAATTAAAAATCAAATTGAGACGTTCAAGTCCGACCTCGTCAAAACCCTTTCTGCGGCGGACTGCGGCGGCGTCATCGTCAAAAAACACAACTACATCGGCGTCAATCCCGACCTCATCGACTGCGACTACTACCGGTTCTTCGCCGGAGACATCGCTGCCATCAACTCATTTTCAGGCGAGTTCATGACCCAGTACAGCTGGGCAGAGATGGCAACAGCCGGTCTGTCGGGACTTCAAAAGAGGGACTGAAAAAATTTTTTGCGCCGTTTTCTCAAAAAAATGAAAAAAAGACTGGCGCAAATCAAAGTCATGTATTATAATACCCTGAGCGCGGAGAGGTGGCCGAGTGGTCTAAGGCGGCAGTCTTGAAAACTGTTGACCGCAAGGTCCGAAGGTTCGAATCCTTTCCTCTCCGCCATGATTTTCTTTGTTTACACGAAAAACTAATATGTTTACACGAAAAAGCCCGTGCGTTTGCACGGGCTTTTTCTGTGTGTTACTTTTTGACGCGCGGACGTCCTGATTTGATTTTTTCGTAGCTCTGCGCCCATTCGCGGGGAATCAGCCAAATGCCCCTTGCGCCTCCGACCTTCTGAGCGCCTGGAATTTTCCCTTCACGGGCTTTTTTGCGCAGCCCGATGAGGTCAAAATGAATACCGCGCTCTGCCATGATTGCAACTGCCTGTTCAGGCGTTACCATTCTGTCCATGCTGCCAGCGCTCCTTCCATTTCTGACGTTGTTTTAATTATGCTCTTAACGAGTAATACTTCAAGAGGTAATCATGAAAAAGTGAGTTTTTTTCCGCCGTTTTTTGCCTTTGCGGCAATATCGGCGGTTTTTATTTTAGAAGAGAAAAAGCAGAATGAGCATTTTATGACACAATAACCCCCGGCATTGAGTGGCGTGCCGGGGGTTATTGTGTGAGTTTGCGGATTTGGTCGTCTGACAAACCGGCGCAGAGGAGTTTAATTAGTTCTGGGCTTTCGCTGCGGATTCGCAGAATTGTGTCGACGTCGCTGCCCTCTGGGCGCTGAAAGCGTGCGGCGGCTGGACTGTGTGACGCGGAACGGGATATGGAGCCCATTTTTCGCCGCGCGTATATTACTGCGATTCAGCAGATGATTTCATGGCAGGACGTGCCGGATCACATGCCTGGAAGTGATGAACTGCGGGGGTATGCGTCGTGGAAGCCTGAGCAGATTGTTCTGGTCAAGAGCATAGCTCCGCCTAGAACATTGGCGACGCAGCGTCTGCTGACTGAGTAAAAAAGCCGGGCCTCGCGAAAGAGGTCCGGCAGATGGGATTATTCGACACCTAAGACTTTTTTATGGTCTCCAAGACGGATAAGCCTGACGATACGTATCTCTTCGTTGATCTTCAGATACAGCAGCACGAGATTGGGGCGAATATGGCAGACGCGGAAGCCTTTTTTATTAGCTGTCAGAGCGTGGTCACAGTACCGTTCTTCAAGCGGGCAGTCTTTCGCAAGTGCCTCGACGATTCCGTAAAATTCATTTTTCAGGACAAGCCGGTAACGTCCTTTGCTTTCACGCTTGAAGTCCTGCTTGAACGCTTTGGTCTGCTCAACAGATCGCATCGAGCTGGGCCTGTAGTTCGTCCATTGTCAAAGGCTCTGTTCGCCCTTCTTCTGCGTCACGCATTGCCTCGATGGTCTTTGCGGGCAGCCGGAGATCGAATGGCAGTCCTCCGGTAAAGATTATCTGACGGTAGAACATGCGGATTGCCTCACTGGCGTTCAGCCCGATTGCTGAGAGGATTGCCTCGGCTTTCATCTTTTCGGCGCTGGGGATTCTGACATTCAGAGTTGCAGTCGGCATTGGAATCATCTCCTTTGTGTTTATTGTACTGCAACTAACAGTACGCGTCAATTCTGTAAACAGGGCAAGACTGTATGGAGAAAAAAGAATGGACTGAGCTAATCCGTCTGAAATATAGTTATTATCAAATAAAAATGGAGTTGGTGATTCATGACTCTATTGTGTCAGTGTACGATTGCAGGTCTGCCGCCTCCGGCAAATCATGTGTATCGATCTGCCGGAGTGTTTTTGGACTACAGTCAAGCCAGTGGACACGAAATGTAACATAAATATCTGAGGAGAGAGGCTATTTCTGTCTGTTCCAGTAGCAATTCTCCGCTTCATTCGGCGTCAGATAATCTAACGATGAATGAGGACGTTTTGAATTATATCGCTCTATGTATTCGAAGCAGGAGAGATAGAGCTCTCTCAATGTATGGAATGTACGACGGCTCAGTTCCTCGCGCTTCATCTGCCTGAAAAAGCTCTCGCAGCAGGCATTATCATACGGATAGCCCTTTTTAGAGAACGATTGTATGACATTGCATTTGTCCAGAAGGCGGCGGAAGGTAAGTGCCGTATACTCAGAGCCTATGTCAGAGTGAAAAACGACGTACTGAGGACAGCCTCGTCTTTCATAAGCCATTTTGAAAGCAGTCATAGTCAAGCTGACATCATGCTTGGAAGCGACATGCCAGCCGATGACTTTTCGAGCGAAGAGATCTATGACGATGCAGAGATAGTTGTCATGTCCGTTGACCTTCACATATGTAAAATCACTGACCCATACGAGATTTGGGGCTTGTTGAGCAAAAGCTTGCTGCAGATGATTTATGCAGGGGCCATTATCGTATTTTGCCCCCATCCGCTTATTTTTAACAGTGGACATCTTGGGCAGGTCCAAGTTGAAGAAAGCCCGATTTCCTTAAGGACCTCGCTAAAATCTTTTTTTAATCAGAGTCAACTCTGTTGTTTATTGTTGCATTATTGCTCATCTCAAACACCTCCTATTTTTAATGCAATAGCGTGAAATATTATCACTAAAGACAAACATAAACGGCGATGGATTGTTTGAATCTGCACATGCAA
>JAXEJY010000025.1:0-12398 GCA_034101315.1 Pyramidobacter sp. | reverse complement strand
GTCAAAATGCGTCTGTACAAGGGCGCGGCTGTCGTCGTCGGCATGAGATCTGAGCAGGCAATTTACCGCCACGATCTGGCGACATACTCAGAGGGCGACGCGTTTGACCACACGGCTGCCGTCGGTTTCATCAAAATCTGGGGACTTCCGCTGAAGACATGGAAGCAGACGCACAAGAACGAAGGCGAAAAGATTTCCCAGTCGATTAAGGCCGGCGTCTAATCATGAAAGGAATGTGGAAAGGACGCTTTCATCAGGACATGAACGCCAAAGTCCTGGCGTTCTCGCAGTCGCTCGACCTCGACTGGCGGCTTCTGCCGTGGGACGTTCAGGGCAGCAAAGTTCACGCCGCACAGCTGGCGCGGATCGGCGTCCTGACGGAAGACGAGGCGCAGCAGCTGATCGCCGGTCTTGACCAGATCGCGTCGGAATACGCGTCAGGCGCCCTGAAAGGAAAAGAAGCCCTTGAGGACGTTCACATGAACGTCGAGGCTCGTCTGACGGAGATCGTCGGCCCGCTTGGCGGCAAACTGCACACGGGACGCAGCCGCAACGATCAGGTGGCGCTCACAATGCGCCTCTACCTGCGCGATGTCGTCAAAGAGCTTGAAACAGGGCTTAAAGACCTGATTGACGCGCTGCTCGACCGCGCCAAAGCGCATAAAGATACTGTCATACCGGGATACACGCACCTTCAGCAGGCGCAGCCTGTCAGCATGGGACACTACTGGATGGCGCACACGCAGGCGTTCCTCAAAGACCTGCGCCGTCTGCGCTTTGCTGCGGAGTCGCTCGATGAGTGTCCTCTGGGCGCAGGCGCTCTTGCCGGTTCGACACTGCCTCTTGACAGAGAGTGGACGGCTCAGGCTCTGGGATTTTCCAAGCCGACGGAGAACAGCATGGAAACTGTTGCGTCGCGTGACCATTTCCTCGACATTCTCTATTTCTGCTCCGTGTTCGGCGTCCACTGCAGCCGCCTGAGCGAGGATCTGATCATCTACTTCACCAGCGAGTTCGGCTGGCTGAAACTGCCCGACGCGTTCTGCACGGGGTCGAGCATTATGCCGCAGAAGAAAAATCCCGACGTGCTGGAGCTGACGCGCGGGCGCGCCGGCGGCATTATCGGCCATCTCGTCGACCTGCTCGTCACGCTGAAGGGCATTCCCATGACGTATGACCGCGACCTTCAGGAGGATAAGCGCGGGCTGTTTGCCGCGATTGATTCCGTACAGCTTATCCTGCTCGTTCTCCCCGACCTCATTCGAAGCGTTGAAGTGGACGGGGAAAAAGCGAGCGCGGGATTTGCCGACGGTTTAGCGCTGGCGACTGACATCGCTGAAATGCTGGTGCGCAAAGGGCTTCCGTTCCGCGACGCGCACCGCCGCGTCGGAGCGCTAGTCGCCGTCTGCGTTGAAAAGAACATTCCTTTGAATCAGATCGACGCCGCTTTGCAGACAGAATATCTGCCAGAGCTGGCTGACGTTGACCTGCGCGCCGAGCTGACTGCCCGCAGCGCTGTCGTCCGCCGCACGACGTACGGCGGCACGGCGTTTTGCGAAGTGGAGCGCCAAATTCAAACGGCTGAGCAGCAGCTGAAGAACGACTGATAACGATCAAAAAGCCGCCGGAAGCATGGGATCATAACATGCTTCCGGCGGCTTTTTGCTGGTCCGCCGGCGGGTGTTTTCAGCTTCTTTTCGTTTGTGATAGAATGACGCCGGATACACTAAAGTTATTTTAGAGATGTGCATGTTTGCGCAGCAGGAGGGGATCGTATGGCGGCTCGCGTTCTTGTTGTCGGAGCCGGTGGGGCAGGGCTTGCAGCGGCGCTCAGCGCCGTTCATTCCGGAGCTGAAGTGTGCGTCGTCTCGAAAACGCGGGTTGGAATGAACACGTGTACGGCGTATTCAGGCGGCATGTTCGCGCTTGCGTCAGGAGATGTGACGCCGCAGGCTTTTTTTGAAAAGACGATGCGCGCGGGGCAAAACGTGAACAATCCGGCCCTTGTGCGCGTTTTGGCTGACGAGTCGGAACAATCGCTCCGTCAGCTCGCGGCGTGGGGCGTCGATATTCGCTTTCCGTCCTCGGGCTGGGGCAGCGTGCGCCACACGGCTCCGTATAAGCTGATGGCGGGAAGCGGCATGATGCAGCAGGCAGCCGCAGCGGCGGCGCGCGCAGGAGTCCGTTTTGCCGAGTTCACCGCGGTGACGCGGCTTCGCGTGAAAAACGGACGCGTTGTCGGCGCTGATCTGACGGATTGGCGCACCGGCAGAACGGAGTTTTTTGCCGCAGACGCGGTCGTCCTCGCGTGCGGCGGCGGCGGGCGCATGTTTAGCCGCACAGATAATCCCGTGCGCATGACGGGCGACGGGTATGCGCTGGCGCTCGATGCCGGGGCAGAGCTGATTGACATGGAGTTCACTCAGTTCTATCCGGTCGGCTGGGCTGAGCCGGGGCTTCCCGTCTGGATGGCTGACCTGTGTCTTGCCGATTTCTTGCCCGTGACGGACAGCGAGGGAAATGAATTTTTGCTCGACGCGCTTCATCGCTGGGGCTACAAAGACGGCCGCGAAGGCAATCTGTACGCGCGCGACAGATGTTCTGTGCTCATCGAGCAGACGCACCGGCGCGGCGGCGCTTTTGCGCATTTTGAGTGCCTTTCAGACGAGCAGCGCCGCGACAAAGGTGTTGTTTTCAGCCTCATCCTTGACGTGCGCCGCTTTGACTCAATTCGGCGCCCGGTGCGGATTGAGCCGCTTCAGCATTACATGTGCGGCGGCGTCAAAATTGATGAGAACTGCCGCACGGGCATCGGCGGACTGTACGCGTGCGGCGAGGTGTCGGGCGGTGTTGACGGCGCTAACAGAATCGGCGGAAACGCCCTTTCGAACATTGTGACGTTTGGAATCAGAGCCGGCGCGAACGCGGCAGCTGAATCGGCTGGAGCGCGCAGCAGCGCCGAGGCAGAGCCGAACCGTTTTTCCGATGAAGGGCACGCGCCGCGCGAGCTGCGCACAAAGCTTCAGAATACGATGTGGCGCTGTCTCGGGCCTGTGCGCACTAAGCAGAGCATCACCGAAGCCCTTCAATTCCTCGATGAGCTGAAAACTCAAAAAATGGCGGTCAGAAGCCCGCAGGAGTGCCTTGAAGCTCTTGAGATGCCGGGACTTGCCGCCACGTCGCGGGCTGTGGCTCTGGCGGCTTTGGCGCGCAAAAAGAGCCTTGGAACTCACTACAGAGCGGACAGTCTCGAAACAGAATAAAAAACGCGGCTGACATGTCAGCCGCGTGAGCGTTATTCGTCAATATGGAGCATTTCTCGGTATGTGGGATACGGCCAGATGTCGCGGGCAATCAGGCGCTCGGCGCTGTCGCTTGCGCGGCGCACGGCGTCCATCAGTGGCAGCGCCGCGTTCGTAATCAGCTTGGCGGCGTCGTGGGCGGACAGTTTTTCCGTTTCAGCCATGACGGCGTCAATCTGCTCGAGATTCTCAAGAATGGAGCATTTGAGCTTTGCCAGAGTGCTCAGCGTCTTTTTCCACGGGGCAAGAGATTCTTTCACATCGTCGGGGAGTCCAGCTATCGCCTGAGCTTCACGCGCCAGCTGTTTTGAAATTGCCGGAAGAACGCCCTCGAACATCATCGTGCGCAGGACGGCAATTTCTGTCGAGACGGACTGGTTGTACTGCTCAACGCGGATTTCATGGTACGCGCAGATCTCGCGGTCGGTCATGATTCCCAGATTGGACAGAAGATCGCGGTGATCTTTGATGAGATACTGATCCAGCGCTTCAAGAGTGCCTTCGCACACGGGCAGTCCGCGCTTGCGCGCCTCGTCGGGCCATGCCGGGTCGTAGCCGTTGCCCTCGAATCGGATTCTCTCAGTCTCTTTCCACGTATCCTTGATGACGGCGAGCGCGGCTTCGGCGACGTCAGTTCCGTCGAGCATGCGCACTTCGAGAGAAGAGCACAGACGCTCCAGTCCTTCAGCCCAAATTGCCAGCATGATGGTCAGCGGCCCGCTCAGCGCCTGCGGAGCGCCGACGGCGCGGAACTCCCATTTGTTGCCCGTGAAGGCGATGGGAGCCGTGCGGTTGCGGTCAGTGTTGTCTGTCGAGAGGCTGGGAAGACGATCCATGCCGAGGTCAATCAAGCTCTTGCCGGGAACTTCCTGTTCAGCGCCTTTGGCGATGTTGCTCATGACGTGCTCAATCACGTCGCCGAGGTAGACCGTCATCACAGCCGGCGGGGCTTCGTGTCCGCCCAGACGGTGACTGTTGCCCGCTGAGGCGACAGACGCGCGGAGCAGTCCGCCGTGGCGGTTGACTCCGATCAGGAACGCTGACATAAACGCCAAAAACTGGATGTTGCGGCGCGGGTTGCTCGACGCTTTCAGCAGGTTGCGCCCTTCGCTGTCGCGCAGCGAGACGTTGAGGTGTTTGCCGCTCCCGTTGATGCCGTGGAAAGGCTTTTCGTGGAGCATGAGGCGGAAATGGTGGCGCCGCGCCATTTTCTTCATGACTTCCATGAGCATGTGGTTCTGGTCGCAGCCGCGGTTTGCCTCGGCGAGCACGGGCGCGAACTCAAACTGGCAGGGCGCGGCTTCGTTGTGGCGGGCGAGCATGACCTGACCCAGACGGTACATATCGCGCTCTACGTCTTCCATGTAGGCGAGAACGCGCGGGTGAATCGCTCCGAAATAGTGGGCTTCGACCGTCTGCGCTTTCGGCGACGGAGCGCCGATCAGCGTGCGGCCGCACAGAGCGATGTCAGGGCGCTGATTTGCCTTGCTCTCTTCAACTAAGAAATATTCCTGCTCCGCGCCGATGGTCACGTCGACAGAGCGCACGGAGCGGTTGCCGAACAGCTTCAGCAGGCGCATAGCGCGTTCGCGCACGACGTCTATGCTCTTCAAAAGAGGCGTCTTCATGTCGAGCGGCGTCCCGTCGTAGGAAATGAACACCGACGGAATGCAGAGAACGCCGCCTTTATGGCTGAGGACGATAAACGCGGGGCTTGAAGGATCCCATGCGCAGTAGCCGCGAGCTTCAAATGTGCTTCTCATGCCGCCCGATGGGAACGATGAGGCGTCCGGTTCGCTGCGGGTCAGCTCTTTGCCGCGGAATGACTGAATCGGAGTTCCCGCGTCGTCGAGGCTTAAAAACGCGAGGTGCTTTTCAGCTGTTGATTCTGTGCGGGGCTGAAACCAGTGCGTGTAGTGCGTCGCGCCTTTTGAAAGCGCCCACTCTTTCATCGCTGCCGCGACGAAGTCGGCAATGGAGCTGTCCAGCTTTCCGTCGCCTTCAACGGCGGTCATCAGCTGTTTAAAAACCTCTTCCGGCAGCCGCTCGCGCATTGCGTCGTTGTCAAAAACGTGAATTCCGAATATTTCCGCAGGGCGTGCTACGCCTTCATCCATGATGGGAACCTCCACAAGTTTTCAGCTGATCGCTGAGGATAGTTGCGCGAAATTTCAAAAATCGCCGGCGCGTCATGCTCATATAACCGTTTTTTGCAGGCGGTTTTTTGATGAAACGCACTGTTTTGAGAGAAGTATACCTGACGGTCTATAAAGAATCATTATCATCTAAAGGCTAACTTTTAACGTTTTTACTGTGTAATTTTCGGCAAAAAGAATCCCGTGCCGAGCGCAGCGTGCAATTTTTGCGCGGCTCGTGACGGAGATGGAAAAATAGCGCTGTTGTGTGTAATTGTTTATTTGAGAGGAGCTGCCGATTGATGTCAAAATTCATTATGGCCCTTGACGCTGGAACGACCAGCTGCCGCTGCATTCTGTTCGACCATGAAGGAAAAATCCGCAGCGTTGCGCAGAAAGAGTTTTCTCAAGTGTACCCCAAGCCCGGCTGGGTGGAGCATGACGCGACAGAGATATGGGGCGCTCAGCTCGGCGTTGCGACGGAAGCCATGGCGCGCGTGGGCGCGCGGGCTGAGGACATCGCCGGAATCGGCATTACAAACCAGCGCGAGACGACTATTGTGTGGGATAAAAACACGGGCGAGCCGGTGTGCAATGCCATTGTGTGGCAGTGCCGCCGCACGTCAGAATACTGCGATACACTGCGCGCGGCAGGACTTTCAGAGGCGTGGCGCCAAAAAACGGGATTGGTTATTGACGCGTATTTCTCTGGGCCGAAACTGCGCTGGATTCTTGAGAACGTTCCGGGCGCGCGCAGCCGTGCTGAGCGCGGCGAACTGCTCTTCGGCACTGTGGACACATGGCTCATCTGGAAACTGACAGGCGGGCGCGTTCATGTCACAGACTATTCCAACGCTTCCAGAACGCTCATGTACAACATTCAAAAGCTCGAGTGGGACGATGAGATTATCGCAGAGCTGGACATTCCCCGCTGCATGCTGCCGCAGGTGAAGTCGTCGAGCGAGGTCTACGGCATGACTGATCCGTCCGTTTTCGGAAAAGCCATTCCGATTGCCGGAGCGGCAGGCGACCAGCAGGCAGCGCTTTTCGGGCAGACATGCTTTAGCGTCGGCGAGGCGAAAAACACCTACGGAACAGGCTGCTTCATGCTGATGAACACGGGAGATACACCCGTGTTTTCGTCAAAAGGGCTCGTAACCACCATTGCATGGGGGCTGGACGGCGCGGTCAGCTACGCGCTTGAAGGGTCAATTTTTGTCGCCGGAGCTGCCATTCAGTGGCTTCGCGACGAAATGCGCCTGATCGATACCGCTGCTGACACGGAATATTACGCTCAGAAAGTTTCAGACACGGGCGGAGTCTATGTCGTTCCGGCGTTTGTCGGACTTGGAGCGCCCTATTGGGATCAGTATGCGCGCGGCGCCATCATCGGTCTGACGCGCGGCACGAACAAAGCGCAGATCATCCGTGCGACGCTTGAATCGCTGGCGTACCAGACATGCGACGTTCTGGAAGCGATGCAGAGCGATTCAGGCATTCCTCTCAGCGCGCTGAAAGTGGACGGCGGCGCGTGTGCGAACAACTTCCTGATGCAGTTTCAGGCTGATATGGCAGGCGCGCCGGTTCAGCGCCCCGTGTGCGTTGAGACGACCGCGACGGGAGCAGCGTATCTGGCAGGGCTCGCTGTCGGCTTCTGGTCAGGGTGCGGCGAACTCCGCAAAAACTGGGCGCTTCAGCGCGAATTTGCGCCGCAGATGAGCCCCGCCGAGCGAGG
This sequence comes from Pyramidobacter sp., assembly GCA_034101315.1. GTDB lineage: Bacteria > Synergistota > Synergistia > Synergistales > Dethiosulfovibrionaceae > Pyramidobacter. The sequence goes on along the minus strand of JAXEJY010000025.1, from coordinate 5,226 downwards.
ACGCCTTCTGAACGGCTGGCGAAACGCCGTCGGCCGCACGTTCGGGTGGGCAAAAGACATGTAGCGCAGTTCTCCGCAATTCTCGCTTCATATTCCCCTGAACATGGAGGCGTGCGGCGGATGAAAATCAACTCAAGATTGGCAGAGAGACCGCGGATGGGGCGCAGACGCTTTTTTGCGCTGAAAAGTTTATTGGCAGCCTGCGCCGTACTGATGGGAGCTTTTTCCGCCGGCGCTCAGCAGTACGCTGAGGGATCGCTCAGTTCTCTTGCGGCGGCAGTTTCCGGCGCCATAGCCGACGGCAGCCGAATCGTCGTTCTATCCGGCGATCTGAGAGCTGACGGCTCCCTGCCGGCTGCGGAAATTTCAGACGCGGTGACGATTTTGGGACAAGGATACGGCGTCTTGGGCACGGAGAGTGTTTCATCGGATCAGCCTTTGGTGCGCATTGTGTCCGGCGGCGTCCTTTCGGATATCAGCTTTAAAGACGCGAACGCGGCGTCGAAAGACATTCGCGGTTCAGCGCTCAGCGTTGGTACATCTGGAGAGCTGATTCTGTCGGGAGACGTCTGCTTTCAGGGGACAAAAGCCCAAAGCGGCACGTTATCCTCCGGCTTCAGCCGAGGCGGCGCTGTGTACAGCGAAGGACACATTCAGACGAACGTGTCGGGCATATGCCGCGTTTTGTCGCTCACGACTGATACGACGTCAGCAGTCAGCCGCGGGGCGGCGCAGGGCGGCGCGTTCTGGCAGTCCGGCGATTTGACGCTTTCGGCTCAGCGCGGCATATCCATGAGCAGCAGCGAGGCGACAGCGCTTCTCGACGCTTCAGGCGGCGCCGTGTGGGCGTCGGGGCCCGTATCTCTGCGTTCCGATTTGGGCAGCGTTTCAATATCGGGAACAAAAGCCGTCAGCTCGGGCAGCGGAAGAGTTTACGGCGGCGCTGTATATGCGCAGCGCGATATTCTCCTGAGTTCGAGGGAAAAGCTGACGCTTGCTGATTCTGAGGCGCGCAGCGCGTCAGGGGAAGCGTACGGCGGCTCGCTCTATTCTCGGGGCGCGGTGAAGATTGAATCATCATCAGATGTTGAACTGACTTGGCTGAACGCCGCGGCGGCAAAGACGGTTCAGGGCGGCGCCGTATGGGCGTCGGGGGATATCGCGATAGAGTCTGGCGGGGCGCTGTCCCTTGTATCTATCGGCACGGCGTCAACGGGAAAGACATATGCATCCGGCGGCGCTCTGTACAGCAAGTACGGTGATATCGCGCTGACGTCAGAGAGCGATGCCATTTTTTCTCAGCTGACTGTGTCCTCCGGGGGAAATGCGTCCGGCGGCACGCTTCACAGCGCTGCCGGAACGGTCAGCGTTTCTTCGCTCAGCGGCAGTGTCGTTTTTGAAGGTGTCAAAGCAGATTCGATTTTGGGAAGTGCTCTGGGCGGCGCCGTTTTTGCGCGCAAAGGGGTCGAATTGAGCGCGGAGCGCGGAGATATCTTCATCTCGGACATCTCGGCTGAATCAGAAAAAATGGAAGCTCAGGGCGGCGCCGTGCGCAGCGACTCTGAAGCGGTTCTGACTGCAGGCGGGGAGGTCAGGGCGGAGAATACGTCGGCTGTCAGCCGGACTCAGGCGTCAGGCGGCGTTGTTTACGCGAGGACGTCGCTTCAAATTGAGGCTTCTGGCGGCATTGTTTTCTCCGGAAACCGCGCTGAAAGCACAAACGGAGAGGCTTTCGGCGGTGCTCTGTACAGCTTGGACGGGTCTGTCGAGCTGAAGTCGGGTGGGGATACCGTCCTGGCGGGCAACTGTGCGTCAGGCGCCGGAGGAGCGCAGGGCGGAGCAGTCTTTGCGGCGAAAGACATTCTCATGAGCTCCGAAGGCTCTGTAATCGTCGCGGAAAACGCGGCGCAGAGTCAGGTGAGTTCTGCCGGCGGCGCTCTGTATGCCGGAGGCGGAGTAAATATTGCCGCTTCGGGCGACGTTGTGTTCAAAAACAACAGTGTCCTGGGCGCAGATGCTGTTGGGGCAGCGATATATGCCGCTTTGGGAGATATCCGCGTGACAGCTCAGGATATTCTATTTGAGAATAACAAAGCGTCAGGCGGCACGATTTGCGCTCAAAAAGGCGCTGTGCTCATGTCTGTGCCGTACATGGCTTCAGAGACAAACGGCTCAGCGATCAAATGTTCCGGTGAGGGGCAGAGCATAAGGGCGCTCAGCGCCGTCAGCATTGACAGCGGCGTTCTCGACGCCGGAAGCGCTGCTTTCCTTGTTTCCTCGGGAGATTTTTACATGAGCCCAGGGAGAACAGCGCTGATTGCCTCAGCCGGAACGGCTGACTCTGATGATCTGTTCCTGGTTGAAGCGCAGTCGCTCATCATCGGCGCGGGGCTGGCGGATTCCGTTCCTCTGGCGCTCAGAGGCGGCTCTGCAGGCGTGCGCAGCGATTTTATGCTCGTCGGAGGAGACGCGGCAGATTCGCTGACCGATGATGTTCTCGCGGCGTTTGATATTTCCGGCTATCGCGGCGGGAAGATAACCAGCCGTGACTTGGGCGGGGCTCGTGCGGCGCTTTCTCTGCACTATGACGGGCGCGTGCTTGACTGGACGGGCGGAGCTGGCGCCGGCGTGTGGCGCAGCGGTTCGGGCGGCTGGTCTCTGAGCTCTCTTCGCCGACTGGAGCAGGAGTTTGCCGAGTCGGATGACGTGATTTTTGACGCGTCGCAGTCCGATTTCGGAACAGCAGCGCATGTCGATATTCAGGGGACAGTTCTGCCTCATTCAGTCTCGGTTCGCGTTGCCAGTTCAGACTTGGGCGGAACACTGACATTTGGCGGATCGGGGAACATCGCTTCAGGCTCTCTGCACAAAAGCGGCGACGGCTCGCTTGACATATGGACTGTCAACGGGTATGGCGGCGGAACGTTCATCGAGTCCGGAAGCGTTATCGCGCGCAGCGCCGGAGCGCTTGGGACAGGATCTGTTGCTGTGTCGAACGGCGCGTCGCTTGTCCTTGATGTGGAACAGGACGGCGTGCTGTCAAACGGCGCCGGCAGCCTTTCCGGAAAGGGCAATCTGATAAAAAGGGGATCTGGGACGCTTGACCTGAGCAGTCAGAGTTTAGGCGGCAGTCTGCTCGTGTTGGGCGGAACGGCGAAGTTCGCTAACCTTTCCATGGCAGAAGGAACGTGTGCCGAGGCAGCGGGTGAATCCTCAGCGCTGGTCGCGGATGTTCTTAATGCTGCGGGGACAGATCTTTTTCTGTCAGATGGCGCTCGGCTGAGCGCTGGCGGCGGGGCTGTCGGCGCAGTAGCTGTGTCGGAGAACGCTGTTGTGTCGGGGCGGCTTTCCGCGAGATCTCTTTCGGGCGGTTTTGCCGAGTTGGACTGCCTGGATTTGACGCTTGACGGCGTGAGCTCTCTGCGCGGCGTAACCATTCCTGCGGAAGCTTCTGTATCGGGCGGCGCGCTGAGTGTCGGCGCACTGACTGGCGGACGTCTGACGCTGAACTCAACTGTCTTGACGCTTGACGGATCGGGAGCTCTTGAATCGCTTCACGGCGCGGGACATTTAACGCTCCAGGGCGGAGCGTCGCTTGCGTTGACAGGTTCCAGCCGGCGAAACTGCGCTGAAAGTCTGACGCTCGAGAGCGGCTCTGTTCTGTATGTGTCGCAGGGCTCCGGATTCGACGGGCTTAAACGGTTTTTTGCCGCGCCGGACTCCCGCGTTGAGGCGGACGTGTCAGGAGATGGAGCGGCTCCTCTTTTCACGGGCGAGAACGCCAGCGCGATCCTTTCAGGCGGGGCGAAGCTGAGTTTGAACGGCGTCAGGCTGAACGGCGTATATACGCTGCTTGACGGGTTTAACGGCTCATTTAGCGTTGCCGAAAACGGGTGGTTCAGCGGCGACCTTGCTCTGGACGCGCTCGATGTGAACTCTCCGCTGCTTGAAGCAAAAGTTCACGCAAAAGATTCTGTTCGCGGCCTGTATCAGATTCGCGTTGTCAGCGCTCTGAAGCCGGGCGAGATTCCGCATATCACGCTGTCAGAAGCTCAGACTGTGCAGCGGCTGATTGAGCACGGTCTGAATCAGAGCTCAAGCGCGGCTGGCGAGCGATTTCTGTCAAACGTCCTCGATGACGCAAAAGTTCCTCTCGACCAAACTGCGGCGCACATGCAAAGCGTCATGGATCCAATCGGGACTGCGGCGACGGCAGGAACGTCGCTGCGCGCGGCAAGCATTTTGACAAATGCAGTAAGCAGCCGCCTTCAGGAGCGCGAGCTCTTCCGCTCAGCGCGAGGCAGAGCCCCATCCGCAGAGAGAAGGAGCAATGGCGTATGGGGGAGCAGCTGGTACGTGAACAGTTTGGTCAGCGGTCTGCCAGCAGGAAGACTGGCGCAGGACAGCCGGACGCTGGCATGGGGCGTGACGTTTGGAAGCGACTATACGCGCCGGAACAACCGCCTGACGTCGGGAATTGCCTTTCACGCAGGGCGCTTCAGCACAGAAGGCAGAGGTATATGGATTCAGAACTCATCAGACGGCGATTTTGCCGGCGCTTTGCTGTACGCCGGTCATACGGGGAGGCTCTGGACGCTTGCCGCTGACGCCGGCTACATCTGGGTTCAGTCGGACGCGGAAGTTCTTCTGCCGCAGACGCTCGACTGCGGTGCCTTTGCCGAAGCGAAAGGCGTCAAAGGCTCTGTGTTCACAGCCGGGCTGCGCGCTGACTGGAACGTCAGTCCGCGCGCAGTGGTTCGCGTCCGTCCGTTTGCCTCCGTCAGGTGGAACTACTACAGGCAGGATGGGCACAGCGTCTCGAGCGCCGCTGGAGTGCTGAGCGTGAACGATTCAGACTCAATGAGTCAATGGCAGTTCCCCATCGGCGTAGCAATTGACTGGCAGAACATTGCTGCCGGCGGCTGGAACATCATGCCCTCGCTTGAGCTGGCGTATGTCCGTACAGCCGGAGACAGAAACGTTGCCAGCCGGTCGCGGATTCCCGGCGCGCCGTGGCTTGGAGCAACAGAATTTGTCACTTCTGTTGCCGACAGAGACAGTTTTCGCGTTCGCCTGCGCTGCGAAGCGCGGAAAATTGACTGCGTTCTGGGGCTGGAACTCGGCGCGCAGCTCTCAGATCATCAGGACGATGTTCATGCTGCGGCGTCGCTTCGGCTTGACCTGTAGAGCTGTGCGTGCTCTCTAAAAAAACGGCGGAGTGTTCTG
>JAXEJY010000024.1:0-8153 GCA_034101315.1 Pyramidobacter sp. | reverse complement strand
TGAGATCAAGGACATGGGCAAAATTGAGAACCGCCCGTGGAACACGGAATGGATGGACGCTTTTCCGCCGCTGAACGTCGGAAAGAATCTCGTCGTCATGGCGCCGTGGCACGCGGGGAAGGAAGATAAAGGACGCCTGCCGGTCTACATCTATCCGGGCACGGCGTTCGGCACGGGATATCACGAGAGCACTCAGTCGGTTCTGACGCTTGTGGAGCGCTATATCCGCCCTGGCGACACTGTGGCGGATATCGGCTGCGGCTCGGCAATTCTGTCCATCGCGGCGCTCAAGATGGGCGCGGTCAAGGCGTATGCGCGCGATCTTGATCCGTCGGTCATGGACGAGGCGGTGCGCAACACTCTGGAGCTGAACGGGATTCCGTCTGACCGGCTTGACATCGGCGTGGGGGATCTGCTGAAAGGCTTTGATCACAAAGTCGACCTGCTGATGGCGAACATCCTGTACGAGCCTCTGCGCGCGATGCTTCCTGACGTGGCAGGCGTTCTGAACCCCGGCGGACGCGCTATTTTTTCGGGTATGGTCATCAAAGAGGGCGAAGTGTTCAAGACGCTCCTCGAGGAAAACGGCCTGCGCCTGATTGACGAAATAACGAGCGGCGACTGGTGCGGTCTTGCCGCGGAAAAAATTGAATGCTGACGGGCCGCCGGATACTGATTCAGGCTCTGGGCTGCCGGACAAATTTGGCAGAAGCGGAGGCGCTTGCCTCCGCTTTTGTGCGCCGCGGGGCTGTTGTCGTCGAGAGCGCTCCGTTTGACGCGGCAGTTGTCGTGACGTGTTCTGTGACGGCGATGGCTGACAGAAAAAGCCGCCAGCTGATCAACCGTCTGCGCCGGGCGTCGCCGGGCGCGTGTCTTGCCGTGTGCGGCTGCTGGGCGCAGGGCGCGGACGAGGAGACGGCGCGCGCGATGGGAGTGGACGTTTTGGCGGGTAATCGGCACAAGAGCGAAATTCCCGATGCCGTGGAGAAGTTCTTTAACGAGTCTGACCGGCAGTTTGCGCTGCTGCGCGAGGGGCTGACGGGCTGGGACGGGCTTCAGCTTGACGCGCCGGTTCATCACAGCCGCGCGTTCATCAAGATTCAGGACGGGTGCAGTCACGGCTGCACGTACTGCATTGTCCCGTCGCTGAGAGGCCCGTCGGTCAGCCGTCCGTGCGCTGATATTCTGGAGGAGGCTCAGAGGTGCCTGGCGTCGGGCTGTATGGAGATTGTCCTGACGGGAGTTCATCTGGGGCTTTTCGGGCGCGACAGCGGAGAGTCGTTCGCGCAGCTGGTGCGGCGTCTGTCGGATCTTGACGGGCTCATGCGTCTGCGGTTTGGCTCGCTTGAGCCGTTCTGCATTGACGACGATCTCCTTGACGCATTGGCGTCGTCGCACTGTTTCTGCCGTCATCTTCATCTGCCCCTTCAGTCGGGCGACGACGATGTTCTGCGCCGAATGGGGCGCGGACATACCGCTGAGGATTATATCAGCCTCGTGCGCCGTCTCCGCGCGGCGCTGGGGGACGATCTTCACGTGTCAACTGACGTGATGTGCGCGTTTCCGGGCGAGTCGGAGCGCGCTTTTGACAACACGCTTAGCGTCCTGCGCGCGGCGCGCATCGGCCGCGTTCACGGTTTCCGCTACTCTCAGCGCGCGGGAACGCCGGCGGCGTCGATGCCGAATCAGATTGACTCTGCGGCGGCGGAGCGTCGCGCTGAGCGCTTGCAGATAGTTGGACGCGAGCTGCTTTCCGCTGAAGCGCGGCGCTGGGTTGGGCGCGATGTTTCTGTTCTTTTTGAGGGAGAAATGCGCGGTCGGGCGCAGGGATATACGCCTCAGTATATTGAATTTCGCCTGAAAGGTGCTAAAGTATACCGGGAAGAGCGGTCTGTCACAGCTGTTTCTGAAAAAGACGGAGTTCTTTTTGGAAATTTGTAAAAAAAGTTCTGTCTTTGGTGAATTGCCTATTGTCGGAAACGCATGACAGGTGATAAAATGTCCTTTATGCGAGGTGACGACGTTGGAACAGTGTCCGTTTTGTGCAATTGTATCAGGAAAGCTCCCGGCGGATATCGTCTATGAGGACGAGTGCGCTCTGGCGTTTCGGGATATCAATCCTCAGGCGCCTGTGCACGTGCTTGTCGTGCCGAAGGAACATGTTGCTTCGGTCGATGCCGTCGCGGATCTGACTCTGTGGAGCCGCCTTATGGGCTCCCTCAGAGGCGTTGTTGAGAAGCTTGGTCTTGCCGATCAGGGATACAGAATCGTCGTTAACTGCGGAGAAGCAGCTGGTCAGACAGTCCCCCACCTTCACATCCATTTGTTAGCGGGGAGAGGCCTTCAGTGGCCGCCAGGTTAAAGTCAGGTGCAGGTGGAGCAGAAGGGAGGGAATTGTTTTGACGACAGTCGTTAGAAAAGAGAACGAAACGATCGAGGATGTCCTTCGCCGCTTTAAGAGGGATGTATCCAGAACGGGAGTCCTTCGCGAGGCCCGTAAGAAAGAACACTACGAGAAACCCAGCGAGGCGAAAAAGCGTAAACGGCAGGAACTCTCTCGCAGAAAAGTCAGGGGGTAGACATCATGAGTGCGTTGACAGATCGTGTTTCCGCTGATCTGAAAACTGCTATGAAAGAACGTCGCGAGCCTGATTTGTCGGTGTATCGTATGCTGAAGTCCGAGCTTCAGAAGTTTCACGCTGATAAAGGACTTGCTTATGAAATCAGCGACGATGACGTGCTTGCCCTCGTCCGCAGGCTGGTAAAACAGCGCAAAGAAGCAGCGGAGCAGTATCTGGCTGGCGGCGCGGCAGACCGTGCGCAGGCTGAGCTTGCCGAGAACAAAGTTCTTGAAGCGTATCTGCCCGCTCAGCTTGGGGCTGAAGAGGTTGAAAGCATCGTAAGAGGTGTAGTTGCCGAACTTGGCGCGTCGTCTCCCAAAGACATGGGCAAAGTGATGGGGTCTGTTATGCCGAAAGTCAACGGCAGAGCAGACGGCAAGCTTGTCCGCGAGACGGTACAGCGCGTACTGCAAGGTAAATAGCCGTTTAAAGCGGATCTGGAGAACATTTCATCTCTCCGGATCCGCTTTTTTAAAGCCGCCCGTTTTCGCGTTTGGCGACGGCGCGGCAGCGCGGGAGGTATTGTGATGAAATGTCCGCACTGCGGTGCTTTGGATACACGTGTCATTGAAACCCGATCTGCTGAAGAGGGCAGTTCAATTCGCCGCCGCCGCGAGTGTCCTGCGTGCTCATTTCGTTTTACGACGTATGAGCGTCTTGAGCAGCAGAGAGTTCTGTGGGTCTCCAAAAAGGACGGACGCCGCGAAGCATTTGACCGCGCCAAGCTGATTCGCGGAATCAGCCGTGCCTGCGAGCGTCTGCCCGTCTCCCTCGACGTCATTGAGGACGCCGCCGGACGCATTGAAGCGCGGCTGCGAGAGAAGTGCGGCGAAGTGACAAGCATGGAAATCGGCGAGCTTGTCATGGAGGAGCTGAGCCGAATCAATAAAGTGGCGTACGTTCGTTTTGCGTCGGTTTACAGGGAGTTTACCGACCTTTTCAGCTTCCAGCAGGAAATTGCCCGCCTGGTTGCCGATGCGCATGACGAGTCCGATCCGGCGCATGCGCCTTCTTCTGACGCCGGCAGAAATATGCCCTGAAAAACGCGCACAGAATCCAAATTTATGAGATAATAAACAAGTTTACTGTGCTGTGCAAATAAACTGAACACAACTGAGATTTTCGACGAGGAGGATTTGTCGTTATGAGGTCTCTGAACGTTCCAAATCTGCTGAGTCTCTCGCGGATTTTTCTTGCTCCATTTGTCATGCTTCTTTTAACGACCAAGATTGATCAGGGAATTCCCTTTTTTGTGCACCGCGGCATTGAAATGACGTACAGCGATGCTCTTGCCGGCGTCATCTTTATCCTTGCGGCGCTGACGGATACTGCTGACGGATACATCGCCCGCAAAAAGGGACTGATCACAAATCTTGGAAAGTTCATCGACCCTTTGAGTGATAAAGTGCTGGTCGTTGCCGCGCTTCTTGCGCTTGTTGAGCTTCACCGTCTGCCCGGCTGGATGGTGATGATCATCATCGCCCGCGATTTTGTCGTCAGCGGTCTGCGCATGGTCGCCGCCGCAGAGGGGCAGGTTATCGCCGCGTCGCGTTTGGGAAAAATGAAGACTGTATCTCAGATCGTGGCAATCTGCATGATGATTTTCAAGATCCCCTGCGCCATCTGGGTTATGTATTTCAGCCTTGTCATGACGGTGTGGTCGGGAGTTGTGTACGTGGCAAACGGCTGGGAGCTCATCACCGATTCTGATTAAAAACAGCACGCTGAATCCCCGGAAGCACTGCTGCCGGGAAAATCTGAGAGGTGGAATATAGATGTTTGAAGCATTGAAGCGCACTCTGGGGCTTGATCCCAACGAGCGCGCCCTGAAGCGCTACCGCGCCAAAGTAGAGCAGATTAACGCCATGGAGCCTGCTGTTTCAGCGATGAGCGACGAGGCAATTCTTGCCCGTGCGATGGAGATCAAATCGCTGATTCAGGACGGCGCGGAGCTTGACGATCATCTTATCGAAGTCTTTGCGCTCGCCCGCGAAGAGGCGCGCCGCAAGCTGGGACTGCGTCCTTTTGACGTTCAGCTGATCGGCGCGATGGCTCTGAACGACGCCAACATCGCCGAGATGAAAACAGGCGAGGGCAAGACGCTCGTCGCGCCGCTGGCAGTTATCCTGAACGCGTACAAAGGCAAGGGCGTTCACGTCGTGACGGTCAACGACTATCTTGCCCGCCGCGACTCTGAATGGATGCGTCCTCTGTACAGCGCGATGGGGCTTTCTGTCGCCGTCATCTACGCGTTCATGGAGCCAGAAGCCAGAAAAGCGGCGTATCAGGCTGACATCACCTACGGCACGAACAGCGAGTTCGGCTTTGACTATCTGCGCGACAACATGGTCATTCAGGCTGAAGAAATGGTTCAGCGCGGTCATGCGTTCTGCATTGTCGACGAAGTTGACTCCATCCTTATTGACGAGGCGAGAACGCCTCTGATCATCTCCGGCCCGTCACAGGACGATCCGGGCGCGTACATGAAAGCGGATCAGATTGCCTGCCAGCTCAAGGGCGTGTTCAAAGATCCCAACGAAGTGCGCGGCCACAACTTCCTCGTGGGGGACGAAGATCGTCCTGAGCCTGACGGCGACTTTGAAGTTGACGAAAAAGAGAAGTCAATTATGCTGACGACGCGCGGCATCGCGAAGTGCGAGCAGCTGCTCAAGACGCCCGGGCTGTTCTCTGACATGGCGCACGCCGACATGGCGCACAAGATCAACCAGGCGCTCAAAGCTCATTATCTGTTCAAAAAGGACGTTCACTACGTGATTAAAAACGGTGAAATCGTCATCGTCGACGAGTTCACCGGTCGTCTGATGTTCGGCCGTCGTTTCTCAGAAGGTCTGCATCAGGCGATTGAAGCCAAAGAAAAGGTCGTCGTCGGAAAGGAAAGCCAGACTCTGGCGTCGATTACGATTCAGAACTACTTCCGCATGTACACCAAGCTTGCCGGCATGACGGGAACAGCGGCGACTGAAGCCGAAGAGTTCAAGGACATCTACGGTCTGGGCGTCGTCGTCGTTCCGACGAATAAGCCGGTCATCCGCGAAGATCTTCCTGACCTCGTCTACCGCACGGTGACAGAAAAATTTGCCGCCGCCGCTGATGAAATTGAAAAAATCCACGCCACGGGACGCCCGATCCTCGTCGGCACAGCGTCTGTTGACACGTCCGAAAAAGTCAGCCGCCTTCTGAAAGCCCGCAAAATTCCCCACCGCGTTCTCAACGCCCGCTATCACGAGATGGAGTCGGCAATCGTCGCGCAGGCGGGCCGTTTCGGCGCGGTCACTGTCGCCACGAACATGGCAGGCCGCGGAACGGACATCCTTCTGGGCGGCAACCCCGAATTTCTGGCGCGCGAGGCGTACCGCGAGAAGAATCTGACTCCGGCAAAAGACGCCGAGAAATGCGCCGCAATCCTTGAAGAGATGAAAGCGCTCTGCGCAGGCGAAAAAGAAAAAGTCCTCGCGCTGGGCGGTCTGTGCATCATCGGCACTGAGCGCCACGAAGCGCGCCGTATTGACAATCAGCTGCGCGGACGCGCCGGACGTCAGGGCGATCCGGGAAGCACTCGCTTCTATCTGTCGCTTGAAGACGATCTGCTGCGCCTGTTCGGCTCCGACCGAATCGGCGGAATGCTGGACAAGCTGGGCATGGAAGAGGGCGAAGCGATTGAGCATTCTCTTCTGACTCGCGCGATTGAAGGCGCTCAGAAGAAAGTCGAGATGATGCACTACGACATCCGACGCCAGCTTCTGATGTACGACAACGTCATGAACCAGCAGCGCGAAGCGGTCTACGCAGAGCGCGCAAAAGTCCTGACGGACGAGGACATCCTTGGCCACGCGCGCGGCATTGCCGTCAGCGTCGTCGCTGACATCTTTGACGCGGCATTCCCCGAAGAGAAAGAAGCCAATCCCTCGTACGCCGCGGCAAAACTGCGCACGATCTACTGGCAGGGGCTTGAAAAACATTTGGCAGGAATTGACGATCGCCATGCGATGGCGCCGGCTCAGAGTGCGGTTGAAGAGGAAGTCGGAGCGCGGTTTGACGAGCGCGTCGCGCAGCTTGAGACGGGAGTCGCCGAGAGCCTGTTCCGCTTCATTGCCCTTCACGTCCTCGACGGCGCGTGGAAGGAGCACCTTTTGGGCATGGATGCCCTGCGTCAGGGCATCGGTCTGAGAGCGGTCGGTCAAAAAGACCCGCTGATGGAGTATCAGTTTGAGTCGTACAATCTGTTTCAGGCGACCATGTCGAACGTGCGCGAGTCCATAACCCAGCTGTTCTTCAAGATCGCCGTCGTTTCAGAAGAAGACCGTCTGCGCCGCGCCGCGCCGCGCGTGATGAAAGAAAACCGCGCGCCTGAGGGCATGATCATGCCGAAGAACTTCAATCCCCAGGCGTCCCGCGGCAACTACTTCAACAACTACAATCCAAGCGCCCCCCGCGCGGGCAGCGAACGCCCCGCGCCCGTGCGCCGGGAGAAAATCGGCAGAAATGATCCCTGCCCCTGCGGCAGCGGCAAAAAGTACAAAAACTGCTGCGGAAAAGACGACTAAAAAAGAGGAGGACGGGCATTGAAACGTTTTTTAGTAGCGCTTGCATGTGTTTTTTGCCTTCCGCTCGCTGCGGCAGCGATCCCTTTGGGGAGCGCTGAAGTCGCGCGGCTGGTGCAGGATTCCCCGCCCCTTGAGGAGTACAAAGGGGAGCACGCCGTCATCTGGCGCCGGAATCTGACGTACTCGAAGGATTCTGACGGACGGACTGTCTGCTCCACGTCCGTCGCCGTCCTGTGCGACGCAGCCGCGCGTCTGGAATGGCTGACGGATCAGCTCTACGCCCCTGACGGCGGGAGAATTGAGCTTGAACAGGCGGCTTTTTTTGACCCCGGAACGGCGAAGCTGCTTCACAACCTGACGTTCAGCGCTGCAGAGCGGGATCACTACGGCAGAATTGTCCTCGACGTCCCCAAGATGGACGATGTGTATCTGTTCGTCCTCAGCTACCGTCAGTACTTCGCTGAAAAGGACAACCTTGAAGGTCTCGTGTGGCTTGGAGCAGAATATCCCGTGTGGGAGGGAAGCGTTCAGGTTCGCCTCCCCAAAGGAGAAGAACTCCTGTATCAGTCAAGCTCAAACAGCGCGCCGACGAAACGCGATGATTCCCGATTCAGCTGGTACAGCTGGTACTACTTTAAGCAGCCTGCAAACCGAGGCATCGTCGGGATCCTCGACAGCTCTGACTCGTACGTCGTGTTCAGCCAGCGCAAGGGTTTTCTGTCGACGCTTAACGCGCTCAAGAGCATGGCGTCGCGCCGCTGGAGCGGAATCCCTGCGCGCTACGCTGTATCAAAAGGCAGCGTCAAAGAGAGGGCGCTGAAGACGATTGAAAGCTTCTGGTTCAGCCCGTCGCGTTTGCCTGTATCGGGCGTATGGCGCTCGCCGTCGATGATCCCCAGCGACGGTCCGTGGACGACGTGGGAAGCCTATTATGTCGCCGCCGCGTGGCTGAAAAGTCAGGGCTGGA
>JAXEJY010000023.1:0-4243 GCA_034101315.1 Pyramidobacter sp. | reverse complement strand
CGCTTGCTTGCGAATTGTCTCTCGGCTGTTCTCAGCATATATAACACCATAATTGTCGCTAGCAAACGCAATCACATCATGGATGCGAACCCAACTATTTGTAGCGTTTTTCCATGGTGTATTTTCAAGTACATGCGCCATCGCCAACAATACGTAGCAGCACATATTGTTTTGCTGTTTGGCAGGAACATTTAAGGCTCTCAATATCGCCCGTGCTTCGTCAATTTTACTCATATATAACTCCTTAAAATGCGATCACAAGACCCTTCGGACATATCACGAACGCGAAGCAGTTCTTTACCCATGGACTCGATAATACTCATGGGCGGAACAGGCATTGCATTAATTTCTGTTGAGTTCACCTGTGTCGACCCATTCAGTATCCGATAATAACAATCGTAAAGGGTGGAATTGAACAGCACATACAGTCCATACACAGCACATTCTGATAATTCCCGCAGCCCACAGATGAAGTTAATCTTATTTTGAGTGCTAATTTCAGCATATTCTGAGTGTTCTCTTGCTAAATAAACGCCACATTGCAGACGGCGGCGTTCTTCTTTGGCTGTAAACCTCTTTACAAAGAGATAATTCGTGTTTTTCTGCCGCAAGCCGTTTCGCTCAGTTACGATATACTCATGCTCCATGCCGACAGGAAATACTACTTTTCCGTCCTGGATATGTTGAGAATAGAACAACGGGACGGCATTCTCGTCAGCGCAATCTCTAAGCAAGTCTCGATTTCGAAAATCTACAGTCAGTCCCGTTTTCATTCTCAAGCCAATACTCGGCAAGGTCTCCCCAAGACCGTTCAGCGTCTTTAGAGTGCGAGATTCTTCCTCATTTGTTACAAGGTGAATATAGCGATCTTCTCCGTTGACAACAGTTGTATACGGGGCTTCAAATACTGTTCTATGTTCAAAATCACGATTACACTGCGTCGTATAGATAGTGATAACATCCGGTTTAACTGCTGTTTTTTTGATTTTTACAATAATAGTTTCCTGCAAAACGCTTTCTTTCTCAAACACTTTGTCTCGACTTACAAATAAATGAATATGCTCCAATGCCCCCATGCCTAAAAATTCCTGACGGAAGCGTTTAAAATAAGCACCAGACGTCCAAGAACGAGGAATGATATAAACCATTTCACCTTCATTGCGTAAGTTAAATAAACTCATTGAAGCAAATAAAAAATAGAGATTGGGGGCTCCATAACATACGTCCGGCATTGCCAACGCTTCCGGCGCATCCTTAGGCACTTTCATATAAGGTGGATTACCAATTACCAAATCAAATTTAGGCGGATTTCGGTTTGCATCAAGCAGATAATTGTAATCAGACCTCTGACTGAGAATATAGTTATCCGAAATGATTCGGTAGGAAACCTTTTTTGCAGACTGTCGGCAAGCCCAAGAAAGATTTGAATCCAGCAGATCCAAAATGTTTGGATCATTTTCATAACAAACGACTTCAATCTCGTTAATACTTGACTCATTCTGCAGTCTTTCAATCAAAGCAACAGACAATATGCCAGCCCCCGCGCCGGGATCAAGAACAGATATTATTTCCTGACGGGGAATAGAAAATAAACTCGCCATAAACGCTGCTGTCTCTGGACTGGTAAAGAACTGTCCATATTTTTTTCGCAAAGACTTGGGCATTCGGTCAATGTATTCAGCTGTGCTTTGAAATACGTGATCAATCATGTTCAACTTGCTCTCAGCTTTCAAATTATCAAGAAGGGTTTCTTCACGATTATTTTTTTCGACATCTTTTAACGTTTTGACCGTTTCTTCGGAGATGCTGTGCATAGGCTGAAAAGGCAATCCGTTCGCAGCAACCGTTTGTTTGTAGAAAAGGCGAACCGCCTGACTGGGCGAAAGCCCAATTTGAGAAAAAATAGTTTCAGCTTTATTTTTCAACTCTGAGTCAATATAGGCGTTAACTGTCGCTGTCGTCATGGCTATCATCTCCTTAACATTATTGTAATGGAGAGAACATTGCAAAATCAAGAAAAAACTCTGAATGTGCGCTCTCAGCAGTACTTTCCGCTGCTTTTGAAAAAACTCTCCCCCGCGCTCAACTTGCGTCTTTTATTCCGGCGGAAAAAGTGATAGTCTAAGGGCAATCAGGCACAGAGGAGATGTTTTTATGCAGGGCTTTACGACAAATCTTGTCATTTTCATCATCATGGGCTGCGGCTGGTACCTCAAGCGCGTCGGCAAGCTGACGCCTCCGGGGCTGAAGGACATCAACGGGCTTCTGTTCTCGCTGCTCATGCCCATCGGATTTTTCAAAGCAGGGCTGGCGTTCAATCCCGATTCGCTTCACGGCTGGCACTTTGCGCTTGTCCTGCTGGGAGCGTATGTCGTCTCGCTCGCCGCGGCGTGGATTGTGTCGGGGCAGCAGAAGATTTCCCGCCGGCGCCGCGCTGTGTCCATGCTGACGGGAGCGCGTCCCAACGTCATTTTCATCGGTCTGCCCGTCATGACGCTGTGGCTCGGCGCGGCGGGCACGGAAGCCATGCTCATCTACGTGGCAGTCTGCACGCCTTTTTTCAACGTCATGCCGCTCATCTGCGCTCAGCTGGCGCTGACGGGATCGTTTGAACCCGCAGCGGTCAAGAACGCTGTCGTCAAGACGCTGAAAAATCCCATTCTCATCGCGGGAATCAGCGGCATTCTCATCGCCGCGTTCGGCTGGACTCATTTTATCCCCAAGTGGACGATGCAGACGCTCAAAGTTCTGGCGGACTGCAGCAACGGTCTGGCGCTCATCGTCATCGGCGCGTCGCTCATGCCGGAGCGGCTGGCGAGCGACATCAAAACAGCGTGGCCTGACCTGCTGATGAAGCTGTTCATCCACCCGGCAATCATCATGGCGGCGTTTCTGCTGTTCCCCATGAAAAACAGTCCTGTTCTGATGCAGGTCGCCGTCGTCGCGTCGTCCATATCGCCCGCGTTCAACTGCTACATTCTGGCGGAGGGACTGGGCATGGACGGCGAGTACGCCGCGCTCAACATCGCCGCGTCGACCATGCTTGCCATGCTGACGTCTCTGTTCTGGATGGAGATGTCACTTCGCTTTCTGGTCTAGCCCGTTCGTCAGAAGCCGGCGGCGCTTCCAGTCGGGAAGGCAGTCGGCGACGTACGCCCAAAACTGGGGCGAATGGTTTGGAACGAGCAGATGGCACAGCTCGTGGACGACGACGTACTCAAGGCACTGCGGCGGCTTTTTGACGAGCTGAACGTTGAGGCACAGCGCGCCGGTTTTGACGTTGCAACTGCCCCACCGGCTTTTCATGTCGCGCAGACGCCACGACGAGCACGTCACGCCGAGGCGCGCCTGCCATTTTTCCAGAAGCGGCGGAACGGCGCTGCGCAGCTGTGCGCGGCACAGCGACTCAAACAAAGCGCGCGCTTCCTGCGCTGTCGTCCCGAGCGGAGCAGAAATCTGCACGGCGCCGCAGACGAGCGACGCGCCCGCGCGGGGCGACAGAATCCGCTCGATGACGACGTTCTCTCCCCATAAACGGTGAACTTCGCCGTGTTCATACGCATATTCCGGCTCTGCCGCGCTCTGCCGCGCGGCGAGCTGTTTTTTTATCCACTCCAGTTTTTCGGCGGCAAAATAGCGGATCTCCTCAAGGCGCAGGCGCGCCGGCGCGGTGATGACAACAGAATTGCCGCGCACGCGCAGATACATGTTCTTCACCGGCTTGCGCACCACTTCAATTTCCACGCCGTACATATTCACGCGACTCGCCCCTTTCGAACGTCTTAAACGTATTGTAGCATGAGCGACGCTTTTTTCTGTTCGTATCGTCTGCCCCAGCATAACAATAAATCCGAACCCTTCTCCGGCTGGAGACGCGGTTCGGATTTATTGTTTTTGGAGGCAGACTGATTTATGGCTGACGCCGCGCTTATCCGCCGAATGTCACTGTAAAGCAGCTGCCTTTTTTGGGGGCGCTGCGCAGGGCGATTTCGGCATGGTGTATGGCGGCGATGTGTTTGACGATGGACAGTCCGAGTCCTGTGCCGCCTGTCTCGCGGCTGTGGCTCTTGTCCACTCTGTAGAATCGCTCAAAGACGCGCATCTGGTCATCAGGCGGAATTCCGATGCCGGTGTCCTCGACGGTCAGCTGAACGCGAGAGGCGTCCTGCTTCACTTCAAGGCGCACGCTGCCGCCGGGGACGTTGTACTTGACGGCGTTGTCGCACAGGTTTGTCACCACCTC
>JAXEJY010000022.1:0-5386 GCA_034101315.1 Pyramidobacter sp. | reverse complement strand
CTTTGACGAGGGGGATATTAGGTAAGAAAGAACCCAATAAGAATCAACAAAGAAAAAGCGGGAGGATTTTGAAAAAAATCCTCCCGCTTTATGTACAGCGCGATATACTAGTAGTATTTTTTTTCGACGTGGCGCCCCATCTGCGTCATTTTCTCTGCGAGGTCGTCCAGCAGACGGAATTTGACGCGGAGTTCTACGGGGAAATCCTGATTCTGGTGCGCTGGGTTGACGGCTTTGCCGATGAACAGATGAAGGTCAGTGCAGCGTTCAATCAGAATCCGAGCCAGCCGGGAGGCGCCGTTTTCCTGATCCAGATTGCGCAGCATTTCTTCCGACGCCGGCGACTGGATGTATTCGTCCAGCAGCTCCAAAACGCGTTTGATGGTCATGACGCCTTCTGTGACGAGATCAATGCCGCGGATTTTCGCCACAGGCGGCAAGTCACTGGCGTAGTCAATGCTGACTTCCAGCGGACGCTCAAGCTCCCGGGCGAGGATTTCGGCTGTCGTCCCGCCGCTGACGACTCGTATGCCGCCTGACGTCATAAAGTCGTCGACGATGCGTTTGTCATCTTCTGGCTTTTTAGGCGGTCCCGAGAACATCGAAACGCGCTGCGGCTGAAGGACATGAGCGACGGCGACCGTCGTGTCGTCTCCCGGTTTGCCGAGATAAAGCTCCCGTCCCATATCAAGGACTTTAGCGATAAGGCGCGGGGCGGACGGCTGCAGCGAGCACTCTTCACTGATGAAGTGCGCGACGCTCTCCCAGCCCCAGCCGAAGCTCAGCGTTTCGCCCATGCCTGCCTGCGTAACGCCGTCGCTGACAACGACGAGATAATCGCCGTACTGCGCTTTGAAACGGCTCTCGCGCATTGGCTTTCCGGCGATCGTCTTTTCGGTGTAGCTCAAGGGCACAGGCTGTCCGTTGCGCACGAGAATGCACGCGGGATTGTCATATTCAACGAGATATACGTCGCCGTTTTTTGAGATTCTCAGGATCATGAACGTGGAGTAGGCAATATGGCGTTCCTTGCAGACAGGGAGCGTATGAGCAATTGTCTCCACCGTGTCTTCAATTGTCGCGCCTTCGCTCAGCATCGTCATGATGATGGTCGACGTCAGAGTCGCCAGAATGTTTGCCTTGACGCCGCTTCCAAGCCCGTCGGACAGAACGAGAAGCGTGCCTTCTGCGTCCTGCCGTATCTGCACTCTGTCGCCGCAGAGCTCTTCGTTCTTTTTGATCAGACTGTTGTAACAGGTGTCAACGCTGAGTCCGCTCATCTTTTCTTTCCTGCCCGTCGTAAATGATTAAGTCTTTCAGCTTTGTCAGAGTTACTTTTGTCTCTGCAGTCGTCTCGCCAAGCAGGCTGGCTATTTCCTGCGCGACAGTCATTTGCTTGTTGATAACTTTTTGCGCCATCTCCATGCTTTCCATTTTCATCTTGTTGATGAGCTCACGTTCCTGCTCTGATTTTGTGATGTCTTGGAGGAAACCGACAGCGATATCCTGGTCGGCGATGTAGACGATTGTCTGGTTGACGATGAGGCTGCGCTCTTTATATCGGACTTTTCTGTTGGGCTGAGTGGCTTTTTCGGCGATGGCGCGGGCAAAATCTCCAGGAGCAAGCCAGTCCTGAAGTTTTTGTCCCACAAGCTGCTTTCGGGTATGCCCGAACAGCTGCTGCGCCGCCAAGTTGCATTCTCGGATCGTCAGATCCCTGTCAACGGCGATGATGTAGTTTGGGCTGAGCGAGAGCGTGACGTTTGCCAGAGTCTCTGAAATCTGGCTCATATACGGCATGCACATGTACAGCTCGGCTTTTTTCTGATACACGGCGATGGCTTTGTCGCGGCAGGTTCTGTAGCCGCAGCTGCCGCAGTTGAGCTCGTGCTCCGGAGATGTCTTGCCGATTTTGGCGAGGATGGAGCGGATTGTCGCCTCGTCCGGAATATCCTCGTTCAAAGGTGTCGGTCTAATCTCGCGGCGCAAGTCAAGACCGCATGGTTTGTCCGGCTCTTCTTTTTCGAGGTTCTGGACAAAGCGGCGCGTCTCAAGGCTCAGGCTGATGGGGCTGTAGTCCTCGCCGCATTTTTCAGGACCGTTAATACAGCTTCCGTAACAGGCGCTTGCCTCGATGAAGCAGCCATGAATCTGACCTTTTTCCATTTCCTGAAGCAGCTCGATGAGGTCTTTTGTCCCCTGAACGCTGACAAAGTCATACGTGTTCAAGACTGGAGAGTTCGCCGGGAGCATTCGCTTCACATCGTCGATGACTCCCTCAAAAACGGGGTAGATCGACGACGCTGTCGGCGGATTGTCCAGCGGCGTTTCGTCCACCTCTGCAACGGCAATGCCCTCTTCTTTCAGCCATGCCGAGAGCTGTTTGAACGTGACGACGTGGTCAATGCCGCGCTTGACGCTTGTGCGCGCTTCTTCAATTTTTGAAATGCACGGAGCGAAAAAGACAACCTGAGTGTCCTCCCCCCAGGCGTCTTTCAGCATGAGTCCGTGCGCTTCCATGGGCGAAAGGACTGGCGCCAGATATCGAGTCAGCTTGGGAAAGTATTTCTGGACGAGCATGACAACAGTGGAGCAGCACGTGCTAATAAGAATGTCGTGCGTTCCGGACTGAAGGATGCGCGCGTATTCGCGCGAAACTTCGTGCGCTCCTGCCGCTGTTTCGCTCACGAAGTCAAATCCGAGGCGCTTCAGGGCGGTGACAAGCTTCAGCCTGTTGGCGCTGCCGAACGACGCGAGATACGACGGCGCCAGCGCCGCTGCTTTTTTCACTCCGGACTGAGCAAGAAGCTTTTTGACGGGGGAAATGTCGTTGAGCAGAGTTTTCGCCTTCTGCGGGCAGTTGCGGATACACCGTCCGCACAGCACGCAGGAGTCTTCAAGGATTTCAACGTGGTTGTCGCTGTAGCGTATTGACTTTACAGGACACACCTTCAGGCATTTATAGCAGTTTTTGCAGTTTGCCTCTGACACATGAATGTACTTCACTGCGCTGCCTCCAGTCTTTTTATAATTTCATCGTCAAAGAACTGTTCGACTTCTTCCGGCTTGACGAAAAACTGGGACACGCCAATTTTCACTGAAACGCCCTGTTCGGGGCAGCGTCCCATGCAGAAAGAGCCTCTGAGCAGGATCTGCTGTTCAAGTTTTCTTTCCTTGATGAGGAGCTGCAGGCTTTCTACGACGTCTTTTGCCCCTTTGAGGTGGCAGGAACTTCCCACGCAGATAACCACTTCAAGCATGTCAATCACCCTCACAATGAAGAATATTTTCACATATTATACCAAGCAGACTTTCATCGTGACACTGAGTGAAAAATTTTTTTTATGATTGACTATCCGCCTTTTGGCTGTTAGAATCGCACATATCTAGAAATTTCTTTCATATTGTCAGACTGTTGGAGGTGGCAAACGTGCATCGTTCCCTGTGTAATGAACGTGTTTTCAGCATTATTATAACGGCGGCTGATGCATCGTGGTCTCTTCCTCTGACGACGGTCTAGTTCGTCGCGGGCTATAAACAGGGAGGAAGGGCGAGTGCTCTTTCCTCCCTGTTGTCATTTTTTAGGACTGTCCCAAGGGCAGAAAAATTTTCGTTAAGAGGTGACGTGTGATGTCAGTCGACTACAAATCGACGCTGCAGCTTCCGGCGACAAAATTCCCCATGCGCGCCGGACTTGCAAAAAGAGAACCTGAAACAGTCAAGTTCTGGGAAGACAATCAGATTTACAAGAAAATGGTGGAGAGCAACAAAGATCACCATTCGTTTATGTTCCACGACGGGCCGCCCTACGCCAACGGCGAGATTCATATCGGACACGCTCTGAACAAATCTCTGAAGGACTTTATCGTCAAGTATAAATCCATGCGCGGCTATTATTGCCCGTATGTCCCCGGCTGGGATACGCACGGACTTCCCATTGAGCTGAAAACTCTGAAGTCTGAGGAAATTGACAAGGACAACATCAATCCTCTTGAACTGCGCCAGCACTGCGCCACTTATGCCAAAAAATATGTTGACATTCAGCGCAAGGGAATGATCCGTCTTGGCTGCTTTGCCGACTGGGAGCATCCCTATCTGACGCTTCAGCATGATTTCGAAGCGCGTGAGCTGGGAACGCTGGCGTCGATGGTCGAAAAAGGACTGATTTACCGCGGCACAAAGCCCGTGTACTGGTGCATTGACTGCCAGACTGCACTTGCTGCCGCAGAAATCGAGTACGCCGACGAAACATCGCCCTCTGTGTTCGTCGCCTATCAGCTGGACGACGTTTCTGATAAATACCCCCAGCTTAAGGGCAAAGACGTCAACGTGATCGTTTGGACGACGACTCCGTGGACGCTTCCTGCCAGTATGGCAATTGCCATTCATCCCAGTTATCCTTATGCGTTCTATGAAGTCGGCGACAAAGTTTATCTGATCGCCGAAGGCATGGCTGACTCCGTTTCTGCGGACACAGGCATTCAGTTTGGTGAGCCGCTCCTGACAGTGCAGGGGCATGAGCTTGAACTGCTGAACGCCAACCATCCGTTCTATGACCGCAAGACGCCGATTCTTCTTGCGGACTACGTAACGCTCGATGCCGGAACAGGCTGCGTTCACACAGCTCCGGGGCACGGCGTTGAAGACTACGAGACAGGCTGCCGCTACAACATCGAAAACTACAACCCCGTCGACGCCAAGGGATATTTTGTCCCCGAAACTCCTCTTGTCGGCGGCATGTCAATTGACGAAGGCGCAAAAGTCTGTCTGAATGTCCTGACGGAAAACGGACGTCTTCTCGGCCTGAAGAAAATTTCGCATTCCTATCCTCATTGCTGGAGATGTCACAAGCCAGTTATCTTCCGTTCCACGCCTCAGTGGTTTATCGACGTCAGCGCGTTCAGAGACCGCTCGCTTGACGTCATTAACAACGAAGTGCGCTGGATCCCGGCGTGGGGACACGACAGAATTTTCAACATGGTGCGCGATCGTTCTGACTGGTGCATCAGCCGCCAGAGAGTCTGGGGCGTGCCTATTCCGGCGTTTGAGTGCCCCGACTGCCGTAAGACCGTCCTGAGCGCGGACAGAATCCGCAAAGTCCAGGAGTGGGTTGCTAAAGAAGGTTGCGACGCATGGTGGGCGCACAGCACTGAAGAACTTCTTGGCGATCTGAACGTCTGCCCCTACTGCGGAGGCAAACACCTTGAAAAGGGCAAAGACATCCTTGACGTGTGGTTTGACTCAGGCGTCAGCCATTTCTCCGTCATGGACACCCGTCCGGAGCTTTCTTGGCCGGCAGACCTTTATCTTGAAGGCAGCGACCAGCACCGCGGCTGGTTCCAGACTTCTCTTCTCGCGTCAGTTGCCGTGTCGGACAAAGCGCCGT
>JAXEJY010000021.1:0-4440 GCA_034101315.1 Pyramidobacter sp. | reverse complement strand
CCCGATTGTCCTGGAGAACAGAGCATGCGCCCGTCCGTTTGAAATGCTGACGGTTCTGTACGGCGCCCCTGTCTACGGTGCGGTCGATCCTTCGCTGCCCATGATGCCGTTCTTCCTGCTTTTCTTCGGAATGTGCTACGCAGACGCCGGCTATGGTCTTCTTATCATGCTGATTGCCATGCATTATCTGAGGAAATACAAAAAGATGTCTGACAGCATTAAGCAGGCTCTTATTCTTGTGAAGTACTGCGGCATTGCGACGATCATCTTCGGCGCTGTGACTGGAAGCTGGATGGGCGACATGATTGATGTTTTCCCGTTCCTCAGCTTTATCCGGCCCGTGAAAAACATTGTCGTGCTGCTTGAGCCCATGAAGGATCCCATGCTGCTGCTGGGCATTTCGCTCATTCTCGGCATCGTGCACATCTTCTTCGGCATTTTCATCGCCGCATACGCCAACATCAGAAAAGGCGACTGGTTTGCGGCGTGCGCCGATCAGGGCGGCTGGCTAATCCTGCTGACAGGGCTTCTTATTTTCGGCGCTGGATCAGCAGTTCCTTCGCTTGCCGTTCCCGGAAAGTACACTGCGATTGCCGGCGCGGCGATTCTCGTCCTGACGCAGGGACGCGAGAAGCCGAGCATTTTCGGCAAGATTACGTCCGGTCTGCTGAGCCTGTACAACGTAACCAGCTACCTTGGCGACGTTCTCAGCTACAGCCGTCTTCTTGCCCTTGGCCTTGTCGGCGGCGCTGTTGCGATGATCATCAACCTGATGTCGTCGCTTTGCGCGGGAACGCCGTATGTCGGCTGGATTATTGCGGCGGCAATCTTCGTCGGCGGTCATATTTTCAGCATTGTCATCAACATTCTGGGCGCGTTTGTCCATCCTCTGCGTCTGCAGTATGTTGAGTTCTTCGGAAAGTTCTACTCAAGCGGCGGAGCGATGTTCAATCCTTTCTGCTACAGAACGGATTACGTGAACATTTCTGGGCAGAAAGACGCCTAAGTTCTGTCTGACAGAACACATCAGACCCAAATTTTCGAGGGGAGTGTCTCATTTATGGAATATCTCGGTATTGCTCTTGTGGTTTTTGGTGCGGCTCTTGCTGCTGGACTGGCTGGCGTTGGCTCGGCTGTTGGCGTCGGCATTGCCGGTGAAGTTGGCGCCGGTGTCATGACGGAAGATCCCGGCAAGTTCGGTCTTGTCCTTATGCTTCAGGCTCTTCCCGGAACGCAGGGCATTTACGGTCTTCTTATTGCTTTCTTTGCTATGCTTAAAGTCGGTCTTGTCGGCGGCGCTCCCGTCCAGATTGACTGGGTGCACGGACTTGCCGTTATGTTTGCCTGCCTTCCCATCGCCCTTGGCGGCTGGGCTTCTGCGATTGCTCAGGGCAAAACCTCCGCTGCCTGCATTCAGATGATCGCCAAGCAGCCCGGTGAAGCCGGTAAAGCCGTTATCCTTCCCGCAATGGTTGAGACGTACGCGGTGCTTGCCCTCCTCGTCAGCATCCTTCTTATGAACGGCATCAGCCTCTAAGTTCAGGTTTATCATGGCACTTGCTGACATTAGAAAGAAAATTGAGCAGGATGCTGCCAATGAAGCCAGCGCTCTGCTTGATCAGGCCCGGAAACAGGCTGACGCTCTGAACGCAGAAGCTGACGCCGAAGTTTCCAAAAGCGAGGCATACTATCAGAACCTCTATGAGGTCGAAGCTCCTGAGATTTTCCGCCGTGCTGAAATCGTCGCCGGTATCGACGTGAAAAAACTCGTCCTCGGCGCGAAGCAGGAACTTATCGGAAAGAGCTATGATATGGCGCTCGAAAATCTCTGCGCGCTTTCTGACGATGCATACCTCGCCTTTATGGAGAAGCTTCTTGATCAGGCCGTTTCCAGCGGTAACGAGGAACTGCTGATCGGCGCGAACGAGAAGAAAATCAACCAGGCCTGGCTTGACGCGTACAACTCATCAAAAGGCAAAAATCTGACTCTTGCTGCGGAGAAAGCTGACATAAAAGGCGGCTTTATCCTCAGAAACGGAAAAATCAGCGAAAACTGCTCTCTGGAAACCCTGCTCCGCTGGCTTAGGGATGACCTGGAGTCTGATGTCGTGAAACGCCTGTTTGGCGCGGAATAGGTGGTGTGATCATGGCCCCGAAGGAGCGGTATGGTTACGCTGTAGCGCGTCTGAGGGCGCTTGAGAACCGTTTGCTTGACGATGCTGTCCTTCAGAGAATGATCGACTGCGACACTCTGGAGGCTGCTGTCAAAGTGCTTGGGGAAACCCCCTATTCGCCGTGGCTCATGGAGCTGAAATCGCCGCAGGAGTTTGACAAGGCGATTGAAGCGGAGCTTCTGCACAGCTACAGCGAAGCTGAGTCGTTCGTCCCTGACTGCGAGCTGATAAGCCTTCTGAGGCTGGTCTACGACGTTCACAACGTCAAGACGCTTCTGAAGAGTCAGTTCCTTCTTGCCGCCGGCGAGAAACGCAGATTTGATCTGCTGACCTCCCTCGGCAACATCGACACTGACAAGCTTGTCTTAGCGGTGGAGGGCGAAGAATACTGGGAGCTTCCCTATGGTTTTAATCAGGCGATCCCTGAAGCCCTTGCAAGCTGGGAGCTGAATCACAATCTGCTTGCCGTCGAGAAAATTCTTGACCAGGTGTATTTTGATGCGCTCCTGAGCGTTGCTGACGGGCTGGAAATGAAGCAGGTGCAGAACTGGGTGAGAAACCGCATTGACGGCGAAAACCTGAAGACTCTTCTGCGCCTCAGCCGCATTGACATGGATAAAGGCACAGCCGATTCGTTCCTGCACAAAGGCGGAATGATTCCATGCAACCGGCTGACGCCGCTTATTGCCGAGCCCGTGGAGAACTGGGCGCGGATGCTGTCGTTCTCTGATATCGGCGCATTGCTGAGTCCTTTCTCTGAAGGCGGAGACTTCAACACGCTGCTCGTTCAGTTCGAGAAGGAACTGGACAACTTCATCTCCGGCGTGATTGCCAAGACGCGTTTCTCTGCCTTTGAACCGGCAAACGTCGTGCGCTATCTGTGGATGAAGGAAATTGAAGCGAAGAACCTGCGGGTTGTTCTGGTTTCCGTGGCGAACGGAGTTGAAAAAGACGCTATAAGGGGGTTGGTGCGCGATGTCCGCTGATGCCAGCAGAAAAAAGATGGCAGCTGTTGGAGCCTATGATACCGTACTCCCCTTTCAGGCAGTCGGCGTCAGGCCCTTTCCTGTTGAAACCGGAGAAGAAACCGCGGAAATAGTGAGCCGTCTGGCCCGTGAGGATTACGGCGTTATCTTTGTCGAAGAGCGCTTTTTTGTCGAGCAGGCTTCTCTGATTGACGACCTTGTACAGGAATATGCGTCGAGCATTATTCCGATTCCCGGAATCAGGGGATCTATCGGCGTCGGTCTGAGCGCAGTCCGCAAGAGCGTTGAACGTGCCGTCGGCATGGATATCTTCGCAGAAAAATAGTTGGATTAACCTGGAGGCGATTGGTTTGGCCACGGATAAAATTGTAAAGGGCAGTATTGAACGTATATCCGGACCTCTGGTCGTCGCTAAGGGCATGACCGGCGCAAGCATGTATGACGTGGCGCGCATCGGCGACATCGGCCTTGTTGGAGAGATCATCGAACTGAACGGCGATCTTGCTTCAATTCAGGCTTATGAGGAGACATCAGGTCTCCGTCCCGGCGAGCCTGTCATCAGCACCGGAGAACCCCTCAGCGTCGAACTGGGCCCTGGTTTGATTGAACAGTTCTACGACGGAATTCAGCGTCCTCTGAAGTCAATCGAGGAAGCTGCTCACAGCGTCTACATCGCAAAAGGCATTTCAGTTCCCGCCGTCGACCACGAAAAGCTTTGGGCGTTCACCCCGAAAGTTTCTGTCGGCGAGGAAGTTTCCGAGGGCGACGTCTTGGGCGTCGTTCAGGAGACAGTTCTTGTTGAGCACCGCATCATGGTTCCCAACGGCATTCGCGGAAAAGTCGTCTCGATTGAGTCGGGCGAGTTCAACGTCGACGCCGTTATCGCCGTGATTGACGACGGCAAAGAGAAGCACAACGTCTCGATGCTTCGCCGCTGGCCCGTCCGCCGCGAGCGTCCTGTTGCGCGCCGTCTTCCCCCCGTCACGCCGCTGACCACTGGACAGCGCGTCGTCGACACGTTCTTCCCAATTGCCATGGGCGGAACGGCATGCGTCCCCGGTCCTTTCGGCTCGGGCAAGACGGTTATTCAGCACCAGCTCGCCAAGTGGGCTGAGGCTCAGATCGTCGTCTACATCGGCTGCGGCGAGCGCGGAAACGAAATGACCGACGTTCTTCTTGAGTTCCCCGAACTCGAAGACCCCCGTTCCGGCCAGCCGCTGATGAAGCGCACCGTTCTTATTGCGAACACGTCCAACATGCCCGTCGCCGCGCGCGAAGCC
>JAXEJY010000020.1:0-5806 GCA_034101315.1 Pyramidobacter sp. | reverse complement strand
GGAACTCACTCATGAGCAAAGTGCGTGTTGCAATTAACGGTTTTGGAAGGATCGGACGTCTTGTCCTTCGCGCAATGTCTGAATACGACAAAGAAGGCCTTTTTGAAGTTGTCGCAATTCAGAGAAACAGCGCCACTCCTGAGCAGATGGCGTATCTTCTGAAGTATGATACTATTCACGGACGCTTTAGCGGCACTGTCTCGGCAGAAGAGGATAAGCTGATCGTCAACGGCCGTCCCATCGTCTGCGTCAAAGCGGACAAACCTGAGCAGCTTCCGTGGAAAGAACTGGGCGTCGATATCGTCATCGAGTCCAGCGGCGCGTACACGAAGGCCGAAAAAGCTCAGTGGCACATTGACGCCGGCGCGAAAAAAGTTGTCATCACGGCTCCCGGCAAGGGCGACGGGGTTGCCACTTTTGTCATGGGCGTTAACGAAGAGACGTACGATCCCGCAAAGCACAGCATTCTGTCCAACGCTTCCTGCACAACCAACTGCCTTGCGCCTCTTGCCAAGGTGCTCAACAATGAGTTCGGAATTGTCAAAGGTCTTATGACGACGATTCACTCCTACACAGGAGACCAGCGTCTCCTTGACGGCTCGCACAAGAAGAGCAACTACCGCGCCCGCGCTGCGGCTCTCTCCATGGTCCCCACGACGACGGGCGCTGCGAAAGCGGTCGCTCTCGTAATCCCCGCGCTGAAAGGCAAGCTGAGCGGGATGGCTCTGCGCGTTCCCACCCCTGACGTCTCAGTTGTCGATCTGACGTTCGTTCCCGGACGCCCTGTGACGGCTGAAGAAGTCAATGCCGCTGTCAAAAAGGCGTCAGAGGGCGACATGGCGATGTACGTCGGGTATGAGACGGACGAGTGCGTCTCTTCAGACTTCATCCACGACTGCCGTTCAGGCATCTTTGCGCCCGACCAGACGATTGCCATTGACGGTCTCGTCAAAGTGTTTGCGTGGTACGACAACGAGTGGGGATATTCCTGCCGCTGCGTTGACCTCGTCAACTACGTCATTAAACGGGGGCTTTAAGGCATGCTGAAGCTCCGCGGCGTCTCAGACGCTCCTCTGAAAGGCAAAAAGGTTCTTGTCCGCGTCGATTTTAACGTGCCGGTGAAGGACGGTGTCGTCAAGGACAACGCTCGCATTGTCGCGCACAAAAAGACGATCGACGCTCTGCTTGAGGGCGGCGCTTTTGTGACGCTCGTCTCGCACTTCGGACGCCCGAAGGGAAAAGTCGTTCCGGAGATGTCACTTGGACTTATCCGCGAAGACGTTGAAAAAGGACTCGGACATCCCGTTCGCTTCGTTGCTGACTGCGTTGGCGCAGAAGTTGAGGCGGCTGTTGCCGCGCAGAAAGACGGCGAGCTGCTCCTTCTGGAAAACTCGCGCTTTCACGCTGAAGAACAGAAAAATGATCCCGAGTTCAGCGCGCTGCTGGCGAAGCCTTTTGATCTGTTCGTCATGGACGCGTTCAGCGCGTCGCACAGAGGCGACTGCACGACAGAAGGCGTTTCCCGCGTGCTTCCGGCGTATGCCGGTTTCCTTATTGCCCGCGAAGTTGAAGCTCTTGAGCGCGTCAAATCCGACCCCGAAAAGCCGTATGTGCTCGTTTTGGGCGGCGCAAAAGTCTCCGACAAAATCGGCGTGATCGAACACATGATGAATAAGGCTGATACGATCCTCATCGGCGGCGGAATGGCGTTTACATTCCTGTCCGTCATGGGAGGTAAAATCGGCAGCTCTCTGTTTGACGCGGAGCACGCTGATTTTGCGCGCAGCGTCTTAAATCGCGCCGCGGCTTCAGGCGTCAACATCGTTCTGCCCGTTGACGTCGTAGCGGCTGGCGAGATCTCTGACGACGCGCCACGCAGCGTTGTTCCCGCCGGCGCCGTATCGGACGGTCTGATGGGACTGGATATAGGACCTGAGACGGCGAAACTCTTCGCAGCGGAAATTGCCCGCGCCAAGACGATCCTGTGGAACGGCCCGATGGGCGTCTTTGAAAATGCCCCGTTTGCCGAAGGAAGCCGCGCTGTTGCCCAGGCGATGGCTGACGCGACAAAGAACGGCGCGTTCAGCGTCGTCGGGGGCGGAGACACTGCTTCAGCCGTTAAAAAGTTCGGACTGAAGAGCGAAATGTCGCACGTTTCCACCGGCGGCGGCGCAAGCCTTGAGTACTGCGAAGGCAAAGCTCTTCCGGGAATTGTCCCTCTTGAAGCGGAATAGCTGACAGACTGACGGATTAGAAAAGGGCGTCCGCGAAGCGAAAAAAATCGCTTTGCGGACGCCCTTTTGACATGCAGGCACGTATCGTGCAGACGAATTGGGGGAGAGCGCTGTTGAACTTACAGTCATGCGATCTCTGTCCGCGCTGCTGCGGCGCTGACAGAACAGCCGGAAAGCGAGGATGGTGCGGCGCCGGGGGGAGTGTGCGCATAGCGCTTGTGTCGCTGCATCAGTGGGAAGAGCCGTGCCTCACCGGCACTCAGGGCGCCGGAACGGTGTTTTTTTCCGGCTGCACGATGAAGTGCGTTTTCTGTCAGAATTACAATGTCAGTCATTGCTCGCAGGGACTTGACGTGAGCACGGAGCGCCTGGCGGAAATATTCATGGAACAGCAGCAGCGCGGCGCCGCGTCACTTGACCTCGTCACGCCGACGCACTATGTGCCTCAGATCATCGAGGCTTTGACTGCGGCGCGCTCCGCCGGATTCTGCTTGCCGGTCGTGTACAATACGGGCGGCTATGAGCGCATTGAAACGGTAGAGGCGCTTCGCGGTTTTGTCGACGTCTATTTGCCCGATATGAAATACTATGACGCTGAGCTTGCCCGGCGGTATTCCAGCGCGCCTGATTATTTCCGCCATGCTTCAGCGGCGCTTGAAAAAATGGTCGAGCAGGTCGGGCCGTGCGTCATAAAAGACGGTCTGATGACGCGCGGTGTCCTCGTCCGTCATCTTGTCCTGCCGGGCTGCTACCGCGACAGCCGGAAAATACTGGATTATCTGAGTTCTCAGTTCGGCAGTTCAATTTATATCAGTCTGATGAATCAGTTCACTCCGATGCCGCAGGCAACAGGATTTCGTGAGCTGAACAGGCGGCTGACGACGTATGAGTACAATAAAGTCATCGACCATGCTCTTGAACTTGGCCTGACGAACTGTTTTATTCAAGAAGGACATACGGCTTCCGATAAGTTTATTCCGATCTTTGACGGATCGGGTGTCCTGCGCGAGGGGGAAAAGCGATAATGGGATCGATACGCACTTTTTCAGGGCGATTCATCAATCCGCTCCAGCCAGACGCAGAACACATCTGCATTGAGGATATCGCGCACGCTCTGTCGCAGATGTGCCGCGCCGGCGGGCATTTCAGGTCATTTCTGTCAGTGGCTCAGCACTCGGTAAACTGCTGTCTGGAAGCGGAAGCGCGCGGGCTGTGTGTCACACTGCGTCTTGCATGTCTGCTTCACGATGCGGGAGAGGCGTATCTTTCCGACATCACGCGTCCTGTCAAGCAATTTCTGCCGGAGTACCGTAAGTATGAAGATACTCTGCTGAACGTTATTTGGGAAAAATATCTGCCGCGTGTCCTGTCAGAAAATGAAGTGCGGCAGGTATTTGACATTGACGACGCCATGCTGTGGCATGAGTTTAGCGCTCTTATGGGCGAGGAGCTTTGGGCTGAACGCCCTCAGCTGCATTCGCAGCCCGATTTTTCTTCGCACTCCATGGAAGAAACTGAGAGGCATTTTCTCGATCTTTTTTCGTCGCTCAGAGGAGCGGCGGAGTAAACAGTTCTGTATATGCTGTATAAAAAAAGCGGCGGATTCCCTCGCGTATGAGGGAATCCGCCGTCTTGTGTGTACGCCCAGCGCGAAAACGAACGTACCTAATTTTTGTTTTTGTAGGGCAGAATATCGGTGGTGTAGAATCCCCACAGACGCTCAGCCGCCTGTTGGGGCGTGAAGAAATTTTCCTCTAAGATATGCGCCCACGCTTTGTCGCTAACGCCTTCGACGTAGACGAGAAAGTCGGGGTCGTCTTTTGCGCGCGCCAGGTCAATCGTTCTGCTGCGGAACACTTTCCAGTCCTTCAGATCTCCGTTGGCAGTGTAGTGCGTTTCTCCGTGACAGCTCATCGTTCAGATTCAGCTCCGTGATGTGATAAAAAGAGAGAGTGTGAATTTCACACTCTCTCTGTGAGTTCTGCGCGTGTTTTACTTGGCAGCCTTTGCGGTCAGGTATTCGTCAATTGCCTTGGCAGCGTCTTTGCCGGCGCCCATGGCAAGGATGACGGTTGCAGCACCGGTGACGATGTCGCCGCCGGCGTAGACGCCCTCAAGGGTGGTCTTGCCCGTGGCTTCGTCGGCGATGATGTAGCCGCGCTTGTTGGTGCCGAGCTCAGGCCATGCGTTCAGAAGAACCTTGTTGGAGCTCTGACCGATCGCTTCGATCACGGTGTCGGCTTCCATGGTGAACTCGCTGCCGGCAACGGGTTTGGGGCTTCTGCGGCCGGAAGCGTCGGGCTCGCCGAGCTCCATGCGGATGCACTTGATGCCCGTCAGAGTGCCCATGAGGTTCTTGTCGTCGCCGCTGTAGGCGATGTACTCAACGGGAGCGGTCAGGAACTCAAACTTGACGCCCTCTTCGACGGCGTGGTGATACTCTTCAATACGCGCGGGAAGCTCTTCGACAGAACGGCGGTACACGACGGTGACCGTTTCAGCGCCAAGGCGCAGAGCGGAACGGGCGGCGTCCATCGCGACGTTGCCGCCGCCGACGACCACGACGTGTTTCGACTTCTTCGTGGGAGTGTCGTACGCGGGGAACTCATAGCCGTGCATGAGGTTAATGCGGGTAAGATACTCACTGGCGGAGAATACGCCGTTGAGGTTCGTCCCGGGCGTGCCGGCGAACTTGGGCGTGCCGGCGCCGGTTGCAATGTAGACGGCGTCGTAGTTGGCGCGGATTTCTTCGACGGTGATTGTGCGTCCGGCGACGACGTTCACTTCGACATCAACGCCGAGGGCCTTGATGTTGTCGATTTCGTGCTGGACAACTGATTTGGGAAGACGGAATTCGGGGATGCCGTACATCAGAACGCCGCCTGCCATGTGAAGGGCTTCAAAGACGGTCACTTTATAGCCGAGTTTGATGAGTTCGCCGGCGACGGTCAGGCTTGAAGGACCGGAGCCGATGACAGCAACTTTGCCCTTGCCGTTATAGGGAACGGGCTGGGGTTTTGATGCGGGCTGAGCGGCTTTCCAGTCAGCGACAAAACGCTCAAGCTTGCCGATGGCGACGGGCTCGCTGCCCTTGATCTTGCCGACGGTGCAAGGGCCTTCGCACTGTTTTTCCTGGGGGCAGACGCGGCCGCAGACCGCGGGAAGAGCCGTTGAAGCGCTCAGAATAGTGTACGCGCCTTCAAAATCGCCCTCTTTAACGCGGGCGATGAACTCGGGAATGTCAATGGAAACAGGGCATCCGCCGCGGCAGGGTGCGGTTTTGCAGTGAAGGCAGCGAGCAGCTTCCTTCATCGCTTCTTCTGCAGTGTAGCCAAGGCAGACTTCCTTGAAGTTATGGGCGCGAACTTTAGGATCCTGCTCGGAAATGGGCGTCTTCTTGGGAGAAACAGCCATAGTTATTCACCAACCTCGCTTTTGTACTTGTCAAGTGAAATCTTCTCTTCGTCTTTGTACTGGCGAAGACGGGTCATAAACTCATTCCAGTTCACGCCCCAGCCGTCGAATTCAGGTCCGTCAACGCAGGCAAAACGGATGGTGTCGTTGACTGTGAC
>JAXEJY010000019.1:0-3624 GCA_034101315.1 Pyramidobacter sp. | reverse complement strand
ATCCAGAGCCTCGCCCTCCTGTGTCAGTCCTTTGACGACGGCGTCGTAGAGGGTTTCGGCAACTTCAGCAGCTTCTTCTTCGGGCAGAGAGTTGAGCGGATGATCCATGACGGCTCTGCTGACCTTCAGAAGGCCTCTGAGGCGCAGCTCGGCGTTGCTCATGAGCAGGAACAGCTTGGCGATGATCATGACGGCGGGAATGCCCATCTTTTCGATGGCGCACACGTCGCGCGTCAGCGTCGCTGTGCTGACGCCGCAGTCGGCTGTGGCGGCGACGACCGCTTCGCAGCCCGCCTCGGCGACGGCGGCAAAGTCAGCGTCGTCGTGGAACAGGTCGCGCTTGAAAAAGACGGTCTCAGCGCCGCAGTCCTTCTTAAGGCGCTCGGCGATGGTGTTGAGGGCGACGTCGCCCTTAGCCTTGCCGTTCCACCACAGGGCAATTTTCTTGCCTTCCAGACTATTCAGTCTGGCAGCGGGCGTCACAGGAGCCTCTGTCTTGACTTCAGCAACAGGATTCATCACTGCTGCTGAGAATTTTTCGTCTAACATAGATATACCTCCTCAGAATACACACCCTTGCTGTGCGCCGCGCGCACAGAGCGGCGCACAGCTCAGGGTATCAGCTATTTCAGCATGTTCGGCAGGAACAGGACAATCTGCGGAACATAGGTAAATATAAGAAGTGCGGCGAGATATATTGCAATCGGAACCCAGACGTACCGCATAACCTGCTTAATCGTGCGGCCGGCAACTGCAGCGGCAACGTAGAGGCAGATGCCGTACGGAGGCGTAATCGTTCCGATGGCAAGGTTGATGACGACGATGACCGCAAAGTGGACGGGGTCGATTCCGTAGTTGTTGACCGCGATGGGCATGATGACCGGAATCAGAATCAGCAGAGCTGAAACGGTCTCCATGAAGCAGCCGACGATCAGCAGGAAGATGTTGACGACGAGCAGGAATACGATCTTCGAGCTGGAGAACGTAGTCATGAAGTTGCCGACGATCTCAGGCAGGTTGTTGATGGCGATGAGCCACGAAAAGACGCTTGCCATGCCGCAGATGACCATGATGCCCGCCGTGATTGCGCCGGTATCGATGAGAATGCCAGGAATTTCCGACCACTTCAGCTCTCTGTAGATGAACAGACCGACGATAAGCCCGACGAGGACGGCAATCGCGGCGGCTTCCGTCGCGGTGAACGCGCCGGTGATGATTCCGCCGACGACGATGACCGGCATCAGGAATCCGGGCAGAGCTTTGATCGTCGTCGTGATGACGTCTTTCCACGAGAACGGCTTATCCGTGCGGTACGCTGAGCCGTGCGTCTTGGCAAAGCGGTATGCGTAGAACATCATGGCGGCGCACATCATAAGACCGGGGATAATTCCTCCGATAAACAGATCCTTGACGGAGACGGTGATCGGCGAGCAGGTCGCCAGAACGACCATGAAAAGGCTCGGCGGAATGATCGGTCCAAGAAGACCGCTTGCGGCGAGCATGACGGCAGTGAAGTCGACGTCATATCCGCGCTTGCGGATTTCGGGCAGAATGATTGAGGAAAGAGCCGCCGTCGACGCGGAACCTGAACCGGTAATGGCGGCAAATCCCGCTCCTGCCACAATGGTCATCTGGAGCAGACTGCCTGTGATCCAGCCGACGATGGCGCTTGCCCACTCAATGATGCGCCGCGCGATTCCGCCTCTGTCCATGAGCTGTCCGGCGAGGACGAAGAACGGAATGGCCATCAGAGGGAAGCTGTCGAGCCCCGCCATCATGCGGATTGCAACGGTGTTCATCGGCACGTCCATGATGTACAAAAACGCCGCGGAAACCGTTCCGATAGCGAAGACGATTGGCGTGCCGCTGAAAATGGACAGCACGAAAAGAATAAAAATTACGGGCAGCATTATTCTTTCGCCTCCCCTTCAGACGCTGATTTCAGCTGCTTGGCGTTGTAAACGACGTATTCAACCAGCCAGTAGAACAGGCCGATGGGCATGATGAAATAGACATAGCTCATCGGAATGTCCAGCGCCGCCGACGTCTGCATGCCGCCGACCGTGATTAGGTCAAAGCTGCCGTAGATGGTGACCGCGAGGAACACAACAGCAAGAACGCTGCACAGCACGATGAGAACTTTTTTGCCCGTGCCTTTCAGCATGCCCGTCAGCACGTCAACTCCGACGTGCAGGTTGCGCTGCATCGCCACGCCCGCCCCGAAGAAGACCATCCACAGCTGAGCGAACCGCGCGCTTTCCTCGGTCCACGAGATATCCATTTCAATAGGCATATAGCGCCCAAAGATCTGAATGAGAATCGCGATGACCATGTAGGACAGCGTGACGATGATTCCGGCCTTAGCGATGAGACGGCAGACCTTAATAAATTTTTCGAGTATATTCATCATCTTGGATGACTATTTACCCATCTCGTTGATCTGTTCCAGGACCTTTTTCTGAGCGGGCTTCTTGATGTACTTGGCTGCGATTTCCTCGGCAATCTTCTTGAACGGAGCCACATCGGGGGTGGTGACGTTGACGCCGGCGGCTTTCATGGCTTCAAGGCTGGCGCCTTCGCTCTTGGCATACGCCTCGCGCTCAACTTTTGCGGAGTAGGCGGCTGCTTCAAGAATGGCGTCCTGAACGTCCTTGGGGTAGGACTGGAATTTCTTCTCAGACATCATCATCGCGGTGGTGCAGCGGTACCAGCTGACGAGAGCCCAGTTGGGAGCGGGACGGTAGAACTGCTGGTTGTAGCAGCTGGTGTTTGAAGCTTCAACGCCGTCGATGACGCCCTGCTCAAGGGCGCTGAACTGCTCGCTGAACGCCATGGGCGTTGCTTTCGCGCCGAACTTGTTGAAGGTGTCGATGTGAATCTTTGACTGCATGGTTCTGATCTTCATGCCATTCAGGTCTTCAATGCTGTTGACGGGCTTCTTCGTGGCGATGTGGCGGACGCCGGCGTCGTAGATGGCAAGAAGGCGGATGCCGCGTTTGGCGCAGGCTTCAACGAAGAATTTGCCGGGAGCGCCGTCGGATGCTTTGTAGAAGTGCTCATCGCTGGTGAACAGGAAAGGAAGGTCGTAGATGAGGAATTCCGGAACGAAGTTCGCCACAACCGTGGTCGCGGAGGTCGCGATGTCGACGTTGCCGAGGAAGAGCCCTTCCGTCATTTCCTTTTCGCTTCCGAGCTGGCAGCTGGGGAAGACTTTGACGTCAAATTTGCCGCCAGTCAGTTCTTTCAGCTTTTCGCCGAAAGCTTCGAGACCAAGCTGGTAGGGTTCTGTGTTCGTTGCGCTGTGTCCGGCTTTCAGGACCTTAACGTCTGCGGTGCAGGCGGAAGCTGCAAGGGTAAGCGAAAGCACAAGCGTCATAAACAGTGCAAAAGATTTTTTCATAAGAACATCTCCTTTAGTTTCGAAGTATTTTGAGTCAATTCACTGCAGCGGGCGCAAAACTAGCGGGCGAGATATCCGCCGTCTACAGGCATCGCGACGCCCGTGACATAAGAAGAATCATCCGAGGACAGGAACAGAACGGCTTTTGCGACTTCTTCGGGAGAGCCCATACGTCCCAGAGCGACGCCGCTGACATTGCCCAGACGCGCGGCATCCGGATCAGG
>JAXEJY010000018.1:0-6215 GCA_034101315.1 Pyramidobacter sp. | reverse complement strand
GCTCCGGCAACCCAAATGCCCATTCCTGCTGTTTTCAGAAGCATGTAGCAGACGTAGCCGCCGACGACGAGAAATCCGCCGTGCGCGAAGTTGGAGAAGAGAAGAATAGAGTAGACGAGAGAATAACCGACGGCAATCAGCGCGTAGACTGAGCCGAGAGAAAGACCGTTGATAACCTGCTGAAGAAAGGTTGCCATGCGGAATCACCCTTTCATTTTTTTCTACACCAAAAAGGCGGCGACAAACCGCCGCCGCCTTTTTATGCTGATAAATTATGTGCTGAAGAATTAGGGTCTGATCTTCGTGTAGAAGACAGCCTTTCCGTCCTTGGCCTCAAGCATGATGCCGTCTTTGCCCTTGGGGTTGTGGAACTCGTCCATGGTCAGAGTGCAGTGATAGAGTTTCAGATCCTTCGTCTGCTCAAGAGCGTCGCGGACTTTGACGGGATCAAGGCTGTTGGCGCGCTCGACGGCGTCTTTCAGCCAGTACACGCAGTCGTAAGCCATGATTGCGTTCATGAATTCTTTGCATTCAGTGCCGGTAGCCTTCTTGTAGTCCTCGAAGAAGCGGGCGAGCGTGGGATCGCCTTTGTCAACGTGGCTGACCCAGTAGGTGTTTCTCATCGCGTCGCCGGCAATCTCCCACCAGAAGTCGCCGTAACCGTCGCCGCCGATGATGGGGCATTCAAATCCCATTTCGCGGGCCTGTTTGATGGCAAGCGGCGTGCATTTGCCCATCGTGGGGAACACGAGCACTTCGGGGTTGGACTCTTTGATCTTCGTCAGCTGAGCGCGGAAGTCAACGTCTTCACCGCGGTGGCCTTCATCAGCGACGACTTTGCCGCCGTATCCGAGGAATCCCTTGACGAAGAACTCACGAAGTCCCTGTGAGTAGTCGCTGGAGACATCGTAAAGAACAGCAGCCTTCGTGGCTTTCAGGTTCTTGTGAGCGAACGCGGCGAGGATAGCGCCCTGATACGGATCAAGGAAGCAGATGCGGAAGTTGTAGGGGCGGACCTTTCCTCTTTCGTCCATCGTGACGAGCGGGTTGGTGGGGAGGGTGCCGAGGTGGGACACTTTGCCTCTGTTGAAGACCGCGGCTGCTGAGATGCACAGACCGGATCCGCTGGGGCCGATGACGCCGACGACGTTGTCCTGCGTGACAAGACGGCGGGCAGCGTTCACCATGTCTTCGTTGCGGGTGCGGCAGTCATACATGATGACTTCCATCGGGAGCATTTTTCCGCCGACCTTGACGCCGCCGGCTTTGTTGATCTCGTTGATGGCGATTTTGACCGCTTCAACTTCAGCGACGCCGTAGGCTGCAAAGTCGCCGGTGACTGTGGCGATTTCACCGACGCGGACGGTGTCGGCTGCAAATGCCGGGAATGCAAAGATCATTACTGCCATAACTGCTGCGAAAAGCTTCTTCACTGTGATTCCCCCCTGTAAAAAATGTAAGAAAGAAAAGTTTTTGTTGCTGATTAATGCTATCATTTTATGGAATTGAACGCAAGTACTTTATATAAAAAAGTATTGTATACAGCGCTTTCGCGCGATTGCTCGGTGATGTTTTAGAATAATCTGCGCTCGTTTTTTCAGTATTTTAAGAAACGGCTGCTAGTGGCGGTATATAAGCTCGGCGCGCGTTTCCGCCACAAAAAGAGCAGAGGCTCCGTGAAGAAGTCTCTGCTCTTTATGTGTGCGCTACAATTTATTAAAATTCGATGGAGTTGAAGATCTTTGTGGCAAGATCGCTTTCGCGGTCGCCTGAAATGGCGATGAATCCCATGTACTCTTTGCTGAGGCTGAAAACCTGCACGTATATGGGCTGCCCCTCGTCCACTGCAGTGAACTCGTAGGATTCGCCGTCGCCCGGGAGTTCTTTGAAGTTTTCCCCTTTCATGTCTTCGAAAATAGCCTTGGCGATGTCGATGACGGCCGATCCCTCACTTTCAGCGACTTCGACGGTAAACGAAAGTGTTTTTTCCGGGTTGATGAGTACTGCCGTCATTTCTTCAGTGTCGGAATCAACTGTCCAGCTGTCCGGAATGTCGACAGTGAAGAACCCGCAGTCACGGACTGCAGCCGATGCAAATGAGGCGAACGCAAGAACGAGAATCAGAGCAAGAAATCTTTTCATTAAAAGATTCCTCCTGCCAAAAGATTCAGCGAACCGGCATGAGCCCTTTCTTAGTCCGCCAGATAAGAAAATAATACAACAAAAGAATATTCTGTGCAAGAGCTTTAATCTATTGCAGCGCGAAAAGAGTATTTGACCGCTGCCTGCGGTCAGTTCTTTTGACTCTCGCAGAAAATGGATCCTCCGATGATGAGTGCCGCTCCGGCAATTCGGGACAGCGGCATGTTTTCCCCCAGAACAAGCGCCGCTAAAACGACGGCTGAAAGGGGCTCTGTATATCCGAGCGTTGCGACAGTCTGAACGGAAAGATCTCCGATGGAGGAAAAGTACAAATAGCATCCCGTTCCGGTGTTAACGAGTCCCAGAACGCCGATCCATGCCAGGCTGCCCTCTGGCAGACTCATTTGGAAGCCCGTCTTCAGTCCTGTAAAAAGGGCGACGGTCAGAAAGCTGATCATAAGCTGAAGTGCGGCGTTCTCAAGCCCTTTTATGCTTTCTGATTTTCTGTTCAAAAGAACCATCAGGGCGTACATGACAGCTGACATCAGACCGCAGAACAGCCCAAAAACGTTCAGAGTTTCGCCGAAGCTTTCGTTGACGAGAGTTATTCCGGCAAGGACAGCGGCAAATCCGGCGGCCCGTGTTCGGGTCAGCCGTTCCTGAAACATCAAAGGCGACAGCGCCATCACAATGACTGGTCCGCAGTAGTACAGCAGCGACGCCGCGCCGACGCCGATTTGGCTGTATGCCTCATACAGGAACAGCCAGCTTGTCCCCATTGCCGCGCCTGAAAGAGAGATGAACAGGCAGTCTCTCTTCTGTTGTGCAAACGCTATTTTTCGATGTGCCGCGAAGAAAACTGCGGTCAGGAATAAACTCCCGATGAGCGTCCTCCAAAAGACAATTTCCCAGCTCGGCAGGCAGATATGTTGTGCGACGATTCCGTTTGATCCGAAGAGCAGCAGCGCCGATATGTATTTTAGGTATGCCAGCGCGTTCGGCGGCAATTCTCTCACAACGCGGATTCTGTTTGGCTGAAGCTCCATGATTTACACCTCGGCGACCAGAACAGAATGTCCTGTTGAAGGGATAAACGTGTTCAGAATGTCTTTTGTCCTGATTTTCATATAGCCAGTTGTCGTTCCGGCGCTGCAGCCGTAATACTCTTCTTTCAGAACGTCGCGGTCAAAGACCAGCTGCACGTTGGAGGCGCTGTCGAGCAAGGCGCTGAACACGGTTGCCGCGCCGATTTCTGTTCCGAGTATCTCGTTCATCTTTTCAACGGGAGCGAATGACAGCCGCGGCACGCCTAAAGTCGCGCTGAACTCCTTGGAGCGAAACGGTTTGCCGCCGCACGTGATAAACAGATAAAACGCGGTTTGATGCCT
Organism: Pyramidobacter sp.; assembly: GCA_034101315.1. Classification (GTDB taxonomy): domain Bacteria; phylum Synergistota; class Synergistia; order Synergistales; family Dethiosulfovibrionaceae; genus Pyramidobacter. The sequence goes on along the minus strand of JAXEJY010000018.1, from coordinate 2,685 downwards.
TGTGCAGAGGAATAATGTCTTTACCATTTTCATGTCCAGTTTTTCATCGATTGCCGCGCAGTCCTCCATCGTGACGGCGACGTCTGTGTCGACTCGCTCAAATGGGATTTTTAGGCGCGAAAGCGCAGCGTAGACTTTTTCCTGAAGCGGTGTTTTTATTTGCGATGGTCTGTCTGTTTGAACTTCACTGACGTAAAACACGGAGAAGCCTCCTCATCTTGATTTTTTACCCGCGACGAGTGTATCATGAGGACATCTATTCAAAAAGCGAATGTTTGTCATGTATAAAATCACAAATCTGCATAGATGGGGGCGGCATGGACAGAAATCTTTTGAAGTATATGGCATTGATCAAAACGGCAGAATGCGGCAGTTTTACGCGCGCGGCTGAAATACTGAACTATTCTCAGTCGGGGGTTAGCCGCATGATCGCTGATTTGGAGAATGAGTGGGGCGTAACTCTGCTTGAGCGCGGCAAAAACGGAGTGAAGCTGACGTCTGACGGAACGGAACTGCTTCCATACGCGCGTGGTCTGTGCGATGAGTTCATGAAACTGCAGATGAAGGTTGACGATCTGAACGGTCTTCAGTCAGGCCTCATCAGAATCGGGACTATTTCAAGCATCGCGACGCACTGGCTGCCGAACGTCATCGCTGAGTTTCAGAAAAAATATCCGAATATCGATTATGAACTGCTGCTCGGACACTACGCCGACATCGAGGAATGGGTCTGCGAGGGAAGGGTCGACATCGGATTTACGCGAGTTCCGACGCATTCCGATTTGGAAACAGTTTTTTTAGAGCAGGACAAGCTGCTCGCGGTTCTCCCTGAAAAACATCCTCTGGCGGGTTGCGCGCAGTTTCCTGTGTCCGCTCTGGCGGAATATCCCTTTATGCTGCTTGAAAAAGGGGAAAAGGCGGACATCTCGGAGATTTTTGACAGCTGCGGAGTTTTTCCGAAAATTCATTTTATAACGATTGACGATTATGCTGTGATGTCCATGGTGGAAAAAGGACTTGGGATCAGTATTCTGCCGGCGCTGATCCTGCGCCGGACGCCGTACCGGATCGCGGTGAAGGAGCTGAGCGTTCCGGCTTTCAGAAAGCTGGGGTTTGCCATGAGAGACAGAAAAAATGCGTCGCTCGCGGTGAAAAGATTTCTGGATTATCTTGACTTTCGCGATGCTGAGCTGCCGTGTGCCGTACAGACGCCTCATGATAAACGAGCCGGAGAAGGACACGTCTGACAGAGTCCTTCTCCGGCTCGCCGGTTAGCAGCAATTCAGTTTTTCTGCGACGCCAGCCATATCCCAAAAAGCGTCAGGGCGCTCCCTGCCAGAAAAACGGGCGTCAATTTTTCTCCGAAAATAACCCATGCCATGAGGCTTGAGCACACGGGCTCGCCCATCAGCGAGACGGAGACGAGAACGGCGCTGCACTCTTTCAGCGCCCAGTTGTACGTGGTGTGCCCGATGATCTGCGGGACAAGAGCCAGCGCGGCAAGGGCGCTCCACGTCTGCGGCTCCCAGCCCGTCAGAGGCGTTTTTGTGGCGAGACAGAACAGCAGAAGCCACAGACAGCTGATGCTGTAGCAGACGCCTGTGTACGGAAGGGTTGACAGGGTGTTTCTGACCCTCTGTCCCATGAGAAGGTAGAGCGCCAGGGCTGCGGCGCCAGCCAGCGCCAGAGCGTCGCCTTTTAAGGCTTCGGCGTCGGCTGACATGTCGCCGAAACCGATAGCGCACGCTCCTGCGACGCTGAGCAGGATTCCAGCCGCGCTTTTGGCGCTGATTCGCTCGCCGCTGATAAACGGCGCAAAAAGAGCCGTCCACAGCGGCGCTGTGTTGACGAAAAGAACGCTGCTGGCGACGGACGTCAGACTGAGAGAGCTGATCCAGAACGCAAAGTGAAGCGCCAGAAAAAATCCGGCAAGCATGAGATCCCGCGCGTTCCGGCGCGAAATGCGCTTCAGCTCGTCTCTTTTGAGCCAGAACGCTGCGGGAAGGAGAACGCCGCCTGAAATGATCATGCGCCACGCGGCAACAGCAAGAGACGGTGCAGAAGCGAGGCGCGCAAAAATCGCGCCGGTTGAAACGGCGCATATTCCAAACAGCAGAGCGTATCCGTGTTTCATCGTGAAGTTTCCTCCTGAAGCAGATATCCCAAGATACCGCAAATCATACCACAGTGGTACAATAGCGGCATTATTCGAAAAAACATTTTTTCTGCGGCGGAGGATAAGCCTGTGAAGAAAATGCGTCTCAAACTGTTTCTGCGCTTTGTCATGAAAATTGCCCTGCTGACAGCTGTGACGGCTGTTCTCGGATACTGCGTGCGGAACGCTGTCATATCGACGTGGAACGAGGAAGAAAGCTGGATTGTTCGCCTCCAGACGTGGCAGCCTCATCAGGCACGGCCCGAAGAAGCTGCGGAGTCATCAGACGACCCGAATTCCAGCAATTGGCAGGTCAAAAAGACGGACGTGCTTGTGACGTTCCTGACGGGCGGAGAAAAAGGCACGACCGCGTCGCTCACGGCGGATCAGCTTGAGGGAAACCGGCTGAAACTTGAATCGGGCAGAACGTATCTGCTGGTGCGCGACAAATTTGAAGACGGAACAGTGCAATGGTCAATCGCCGACAGATTCCGTCTGCCGTGGCTTGCGATGTTTGTGTTCTTCGTCTG
>JAXEJY010000017.1:0-6912 GCA_034101315.1 Pyramidobacter sp. | reverse complement strand
CTGATTGAGCTTGAGGAAAAAGCGAAACGCGAAGCCAACCGCAAAGCCCGCGACATCATCGTCACGGCTGTCCAGCGCTGCGCCGTCGAGAACTCTTCAGAAGTCGCCGTCAGCGTCGTCTCGCTGCCCAACGACGAGATGAAGGGACGAATCATCGGCAGAGAAGGACGCAACATCCGCGCGTTCGAAACCGCTACGGGCGTCGACCTGATCGTTGACGACACGCCCGAAGCTGTAACGCTCAGCTGCTTTGACCCCGTCCGCCGCGAAATCGCGCGCCTGTCGCTTGAGAAACTGGTCGTTGACGGACGAATCCACCCTGCCCGCATCGAAGAACTTGTCGCCCGCGCGACAGAGGACGTCGAGGAGTCAATTGCCGAGGCCGGCGAACAGGCTCTTCTTGAGCTGGGAATTAAACAGATGCATTCCGAGCTTATTAACATCGTCGGACAGCTGCGCTACCGCTTCAGCTACGGGCAGAACGCCCTTCAGCACAGCATGGAAGTGGCGCACATCTCTGGAATCATCGCTGCCGAGCTGGGCGTCAACGAAGAGACTGCCCGCCGCGCCGGACTTCTTCACGACATCGGCAAAGCCGTCGACTTCAAAGTAGAAGGGCCTCACGCGATTATCGGCGCCGACCTCGCAAAGCGCTACGGCGAAGCGCCTGAGATCATCAACGCCATCGGATCGCACCACGAAGAGATGGAAGTCATGAGCATTTACGACGTGATTGTCTCAGCGGCTGACGCGATCAGCGCCGCACGTCCCGGCGCGCGCCGCGAGAGCCTTGACGCCTACGTCAAGCGCCTTGAAAAGCTTGAAACGCTCGCCACAGGAATCAAGGGCGTCAGCAAGGCGTTCGCCATTCAGGCAGGGCGCGAAGTGCGCGTCGTCGTCGCGCCCAATGTGCCCGATGAAGCCGCCGTCGCCAAACTGGCATTTGACATTGCCCGCAAGATCGAAGAAGAACTGAAGTATCCAGGACAGATCAAGGTGACCGCGATTAAAGAAATTCGCGCTTCCGACCTTGCGAAGTAAGAGGCTTTTTTGAAGATGAGAATTCTTTTTGTCGGCGACATCGTCGGCCGCCCGGGGCGCGAAGCCTTTGTGTCCATGCTGCCGCACCTGAAGCGGCTGCACGGGCCGTTTGATTTTATCATCGTCAACGGCGAGAACAGCGCTGCCGGAAAAGGCATGACCGAACGGGTCATGAAAGAGTTTTTCGACGCCGGCGTCGACGGAATCACGTCGGGCAATCACATCTGGGACAAAAAAGACTTTATCCATGTTCTTGACGAAGAGCCCCGCGTTCTGCGTCCGCTCAACTATCCCAAAGGCACCCCGGGGCGCGGCTGCGCCCTCTTGGAACGCAGCGGGAAAAAACTGGCGCTTGTCAGTCTTCAGGGACGCGTGTTCATGCCCCTGACCGACTGCCCGTTTGCGGCGATGGACGAACTGCTTGGAACTCTTGAAAAAGACGTTCCCGTGATCGTCGATTTTCACGCCGAAGCCACGTCGGAAAAGCGGGTGATGGGGTTTTATCTCGACGGCAGAGTCTCCGCGCTCGTCGGAACGCATACGCACATTCCGACGGCTGATGAAGAAATCCTGCCTGGCGGAACGGCGTACATTTCCGACGCCGGCATGACCGGCGCGTTCCGCAGTTCAATCGGCATGACGTACGAAAGCGTTCTGCCGAAGTTCACGACAGGTCTGCCGACGAAGTTTGAAGTCGCCGAAGAAGACGTCAGACTGTGCGGCGTCGTCATTGACATTGACGACGAATACGGCACGGCGCTTGACATTCAGCGCCTGATGTACCGCGCAGGAGAGCTTGAAAGTCTGATTGGACCGCAGGAATAACAGCCTTTTTTCTCCCCGTTTCAGCAATGAAGCGGGGAGTTTTTTGTTTTTAAATTTAAAGCACGGATGCGGCGTTTTTTCGTTTTTTTCGAAAAAACGCCGCATCCGTGTGTTTTTGAAAAAGTATCCCTCAGCAGATACGGGGCAGAATCTCCCCGACGGGCATGTCCACAATCCGCATTCCGCCGATGGACGTTTTCATGCCGACGAGCCCGCCGTGATCGCGCGTGACTCTGCCGATCACTGCCGCTTCACGCCCCAGCGGGTGCGAGCGCAGCGCCGCGCAGACAGAATCAGCGGCGTCAGGCGCGCAGGCGATCAGAGCGCAGCCCTCGCTGGCGAGATAGAGCGGATCAAAGCCGAGAATGCCGCAGATTGCGTCAACCGACGGGTGAATCGACAGCGCCGTCTCGTCAATTTCCATTCCAAGCCCAGACGCTTCAGCCCACTCGCACAGCACCGTGCCGAGCCCGCCGCGCGTGCAGTCGCGCATACAGTGAACGTCATAGTTCAAAAGAGGCTCGAGGAGCGGCCACAGCGCCGCGCAGTCACTCTGCAGTCCTCCGAGGTCGAGGCCGTAGCGCAGGCCGGCAATGACCGTGCCGTGACGTCCCGGCGACGTCGTGATGATGAGCGCGTCGCCGTCAGCGATGTTCTTTATGCCAAGGGGGCGCGCCGACACGCGCGTTCCCACGGCGGCGACGTTCAGAAAAATCCCGTCCGCGGCGCCGCGCGGAGCGACTTTTGTGTCCCCTGCGACGAGCGATACTCCGAGCGAGCGGCACAGGGCAGCCGCGGAATCGGCAATGGCGAACAGCTCATCGCGCGAAAATCCCTCTTCGATGATCATGCCCATCGTCAGCCAGCGCGGGCGTACGCCGCGGACGGCAAGGTCGTTTGTCGAGCCGCAGACAGCCAGATGTCCGATGTCGCCGCCGGGGAAAAAACGAGGCGACACGGTGAATCCGTCCGTCGTGATTGCCAAGTCATCATGAAAAAAAGTGCAGTCCTCATAGCAGCCCTGCTGGCCGTCGCTCGAACCGAACCGTCCAGCGAGCTCGTCGACAAGGCGGGCTGTCAGACGCCCGCCGCTTCCCTCTCCAAGAGTGATGACTTTGCTCATAGTTTGCCTCCCAAACCGCCCCAGCGGTACCATGCGCCGCAGCTTCCTTCAGATGATACCATGCACGGGCCCGTCGGCGACTGCGGCGTGCAGACTGTCCCGAAAAGGGGACATTCATTCGGGCGTATCCGTCCGCGCAGAACGTCGCCGCACCGGCAGCCGGCAACGGGAACGGACGGAACGGACGTCAGCCCCAGCTTGAGCTCTGCGTCTCTGTGCTCAAATTCTTTTCTCAGCTTCAAGCCGGATTCCGGGATGAGCCCCAGACCGCGCCACGCGCTGCTGCACGGGATAAAACACTCGTCGATGAGCGCGCGCGCTGCCGGATTGCCGCCGTCGCGGACGCCGCGCGGATACGCGTTGACGACGCGCGGACAGTCCTGCGCAATCTGAAGCATGAGAGCTGCCAGAGCCAGAAGGATTTCCTGCCCCTCAAAGCCGCCCACGGCGCACGCGCGGCGGTATTTGCGCGCCAGAACAGCGTACGGCGCCGTCCCGATGATTGTGCTGACGTGCCCGGGCAGGAGAAATCCCTTCACGTTGATGTCCTCGTCCTGCGCCAGAAGCTCCAGCGCCGGAAGGACGCGCTTGTGCCGCGCGAGGACGGAAATGTTGCCGAGTTTCTGACGCTCTGCTTCTTTTAAAAGAAGAGACGTTTGAGGCGTCGTCGTCTCAAATCCTACGGCGAAAAACACGAACTCGCGCGCCCTGTCGCGCCGCGCGAGTTCGAGCACGTCCGTCGGGCTGAGAACGACGCGCACGTCCCCGCCGCTCAGAGCCGCCTCGCGCAGCGACGTGCCGCGCCCGGGGACTCTGAGCATGTCGCCGTACGTGCAGACAGCCGCGTTTTTCATGGAGCAGACGCCGATGGCTTGATCGATGTCGCTCTGATCTGTCACGCAGACGGGGCACCCCGGCCCTGATAAAAGCTCAATTTCCGGCGGGAGCAGCGATCGAATGCCGCTTCTGAAAATCGACACAGTGTGCGTGCCGCACACCTCCATCAGGCGGACCGGGCCTGTTTTTTCGCTCAGCCGCCTCAGCGCCGCAACGGTCTGCCTGATTGCTTCCGGCGCGTCAGAAAGGAAGCGTTCCGTCATGACCGGCGTTCTCCCTGATGGCGTCCCACAGACGCTCAAGCTCTGCGGAGTCCTCTTCTTTGACTTTTTCGATGGCGAATCCGGCGTGAACCAGAACGAGATCGCCGACGGCGGGCGAGTCGAGAAAATCGACGTGTATCGTGCGGCGCACGGGGCCGGCAGACGCTTCCGCCGTCCCGTCGCCGTTGAGCGCTTCTATTTTATGAGGAACTGCAAGGCACATGTTTTCTTCCTCTCCTTCCAAGAGTTAATAAATCATTATACACCAGTGCTGCGGCGCGATGTAGATTGTACGAAAACTGACGTGAAATCTGAACACTGCGAAAACTCAGAGTTACGAAATTTTCTGCTTGATTTTGAACGCTGCTTTCATATATAATACCTGAATCTTGCGCTAAGGTGTTTTTTTTAAGAACAAAACTTTTTTATTTCGGGTGCAGGGTTTTAATATTTCTTTTTTGGAGGCGAGTAATGTGACAGAAGGACAGAAGCACGAGAGAGGTCAGTGGGCGTCAAAGTTCGGTTTCCTGATGGCGGCAGTCGGTTCGGCAGTCGGACTCGGAAACATCTGGGGATTCCCCTACAAAATGGGCATGGGCGGCGGCGGCGCGTTCCTCGCCGTCTACATCGCCATGGTCGTCCTGGTCGGCGTCATGGTCATGCTGGGAGAGCTGGCGATCGGACGCAAGACGAAGAAGGGTGCAGTCGGCACGTACCGCGCTCTGGCGAAAAAATACACGTGGGTCGGCTACATGGCGGTCATTTCGCCGTTCCTGATCCTTTCGTTCTACAGCGTTCTGGGCGGAATGGTTCTGAAGTACATGGCGTCGTTCGTGCAGGCGCTGTTCAGCGGCGGAGCGAACTTTGCCGGCGTGACGAGCGGCGCGTTCTTCGGCAGCTTCATCACCAACGGATCCGACATGATTCTGTATTTCGCTATATTCCAGATTCTGACGCTTGTCATCGTCATGGGCGGCATTGAAGAGGGCATTGAGCGCTTCAGCAAAATTGCGATCCCCGCGCTGGCGCTGATCCTTCTGGGACTTATCTGCTACGTCGTCACGCTTCCCAAGGCGGCTGACGGACTGGCGTTCATGTTTAAGCCCAACTTCGCCGTGTTCTCCGATCCTGAAATCGGCTTCATGAAAGTCCTTAAATCCGCGGCGGGACAGATGTTCTTCTCCCTGTCTCTGGGCATGGGAATCATGATCACCTACGGATCCTACCTGTCAAACGATCAGGATCTTTCAAAGGACATGTTCGTCATTCCTCTGGCGGACACCATCGTTGCAATCATGGCAGGCATGGTCGTCATGCCGGCGTGCTTTGCGTTCGGGCTTCCTCCCAAAGCCGGCCCCTCTTTGCTGTTTGTGTCTCTGCACGAAGTGTTCGTCACCGGCATGGGTGGCTCCGTCGGCGCGTTTGTCGGAATGATGTTCTATTTCCTCGTTTTCCTGGCGGCGATTACGTCTTCAGTCTCTCTGCTTGAAGTGACGACGACGTTCATGCTTGACCGCCAGACAGAGCGCGGCAGACACCCCAACCGCACCGTCATGACGCTGCTGATGGCTGGGCTCATCTTCCTCGTCGGACTCCCCGTCGCGCTTGACGGACTGGGCAGCAACGTCGCCGGCGGCGCTCTGATCAACAGCCCCGGCGTCATGATGGGCATGGAAAAAATCCCCGTGGCGTTTGACTGCTGGCTTGACTTCTACGACGTTCTGTCTGAGGGCATCATGATGCCTCTCGGCGCTCTGGTCATGAGCCTTCTCATCGGCTGGAAGTGGGGCGTCGGACTGCTTGCGGAGGAAGTTGAAGTGACGCCGGGCGCAAAACTGAAAGGCATGGGACTGATCGGCTTCTGCTTCAAGTTCATCGTTCCCGTCATTCTCGTTCTGGTTCTGTGGGCGCAGCTTCAGGACTTCGGTCTGCTCTAAAAACTGACGGCGCTCTTCTGCAGAGCGTCATGCGGCTGTTGTGCAAAGCGCCGGAGCGTCTCAGCTCAGCCTGAAACGCTTTGGCGCTTTGTGTGCGTGAGTGCGGCAACTTTATCACAATAGAATGAAGGCGATCCTATGGCAAATGAACAGAAAAACGCAGTGCACCACAGAGGACAATGGGCGTCCAAGTTCGGCTTCCTGATGGCGGCGGTCGGCTCGGCGGTCGGACTCGGAAACATCTGGGGCTTTCCGTATAAAATGGGAAAATCGGGCGGCTTTGCGTTCCTCGTCATCTATCTCGCTCTTGCCCTGATGGTCGGCGTCATGGTCATGCTTGGCGAGCTGGCTTTGGGCAGGAAAACCCGTCAGGGCGGCGTCGGCACGTGGCGTTTTTTGACGAAGCGCTTTGCGTGGATCGGATACGTCAGCGTCGCGGCGAGCTTCTTCATCATGGCGTTCTACAGCGTCTTGGGCGGCATGATCATGAAGTACATGGTTGCTTTTGCTCAGGCGCTGTTCAACGGCGGCGCGAACTTTGCCGGCGTGACCAGCGGCGCGTATTTCGGCGGATTCATCTGCAACGCTCCTGAACTGCTGACCTACTTCGCCATTTTCCAAGCCATTTCGCTCGTCATTGTTATGGGCGGCGTTGAAAGCGGCATTGAGCGGTTCAACAAATACGCCCTCCCTGCGCTTGTCTGCATTATGATCGGGCTGGCTGCGTACATTCTGTCGCTCCCCGGCGCGCTCGGCGGCATCGAGTTCATGTTCCGCCCCAACTTGGCAGTGTTCTCCGACCCCGAAATCGGCTTCTTCAAAGTTCTTAAAACTGCGGCGGGACAGATGTTCTTCTCCCTGTCTCTCGGCTGCTCGTACATGATAA
>JAXEJY010000016.1:0-2032 GCA_034101315.1 Pyramidobacter sp. | reverse complement strand
GGACATCGGCGCTCTTAAGGGAGCTCAGCTCCGCATGGCGCGCCGCAAAATAGGCATGATCTTTCAGCATTTCAATCTCCTCGCGTCGCGAACCGTCGCCGGCAACATTGCCTATCCGCTGGAGCTTGAGAAATGGAAAAGCGCCGACATCGCGCGAAGAACGCAGGAGATGCTGCGTCTGGTTGACCTTGAGGACAAAGCCGACAGCTATCCTGCGCAGCTGAGCGGCGGACAAAAGCAGCGCGTCGCCATCGCCAGGGCGCTGGCAAACGGGCCGCAGCTGCTTCTTTCAGACGAAGCGACGAGCGCGCTTGACCCCAAGACGACAAAGGCGATTCTCGCCCTTTTGGCAGAGATCAACAGAACGCTCGGAGTCACTGTCCTGCTGATTACCCACGAGATGGACGTCATCCGCGAAGTATGTCACCGCGTCGCCATTTTGGAATCAGGAAAAATTGTCGAGCAGGGCGCAGTCAAAGACATCTTCCTGCACCCCAAATCAAAAACAGCGCGCGAGTTCCTCAGCAAACTGCCGCGAACGGGCTACGACGTCAACGACAATCTGCCGCGCGAGCAGGGAAAGCCCGTTGCCCTTCTTACTTTTGACGGCGAGGCGTCTGAGCTGCCTCTGATCTCCAGCACCATCAAGGCTTCCGGCGCAGACATCAACATTCTGGCAGGCGAAATTGACCATCTGTACCATAGCCGCGTCGGCAACCTGACAGTCCAGCTGGCAGGAACGCAGCAGGTCGTCAGCTCAGCTCTTGATATTATCCGTTCGCACGGAGTGAAAGTAGATGTGATTTGGAATGGCTAAAATACTCTCATTGCTTCTGACTCCCACGCTGGAGACGCTGTACATGGTCTCAATGTCAAGCGTGTTCGCCCTGATTCTCGGCGCGCCTCTGGGCATTCTCCTGACGCTGACGGAAAAAGGCGGCCTGAAGGAAAATCCAGCGCTGTACCGCGCGCTTGACAGCCTCATCAACGTTCTCCGCTCATTTCCGTTCATCATTCTGATGATCGTCCTGTTTCCTCTTTCCCGTCTTATCGTCGGAACGACGATCGGCACAACAGCGACAATTGTCCCTCTCTCCATCGCGGCTGCTCCGTTTGCGGCGCGCGTCGTGCAGAGCTCTCTGAAGGAGGTTGATAAAGGCGTCGTTGAAGCGGCGCTTGCGATGGGCTCGGACTCGTTCACCATCGTCAGAAAAGTGCTCATCCCCGAAGCGCGTCCCGCTCTGGTATCAGGCATCACGCTGACGGTCATCAACATCGTCAGCTACTCCGCCATGGCTGGCGCCATCGGCGGCGGCGGACTGGGCGACCTGGCGATTCGCTACGGTTTCCACCGGTTCAGATCCGACGTTCTCATCGCCGCGGTCATCGTCATCGTTCAGGGAATCCAGTGGATCGGCAACAGAATTGCCGCTTCGCTGAGCAAAAACAGATAAACAGCACATTGAACATCTTGGAGGTATTCACCGTGAAAAAATCATCAATCCTTGCACTTCTTCTCGCTCTCATCTGCGCCAGCGCGCTCCACGCCGCTCCGTTCCGCGTCGGCGCGACGCCCGTTCCCGCCGCCGAAATTCTCCAGTTCGCCGCTCCGCTTTTGAAAGAGCGCGAGAACGTCGACATGGAAGTCGTCGAGTTCACCGACTTCGTGACGCCCAACGTCGCCCTTGAAGACGGGTCGCTCAGCGCCAACATGTATCAGCACCTTCCCTACCTCAGCAACTACAACAAAGGACACGGCAACACTCTGCGCTCGCTTGAGGGAGTTTACATCGTCCCGATGGGCGTCTATTCCAAAAAGATCAAGGACATTTCCGGCGTGACGAAAGGCGCTTTGATCGCTCTGCCCAGCGATCCCACAAACGGCGGGCGCGCCCTTCTTCTCCTCGAGTCGAAAGGGCTCATCAAGCTTGAGGAAGGCGCCGGACTGACCGCAACCGAGCTGGACATCGCCGAAAATCCTCTGGATCTGCGCTTTAAGGCGATGGAAGCCGCTCAGCTTCCCCGCGCGCTC
>JAXEJY010000015.1:0-2887 GCA_034101315.1 Pyramidobacter sp. | reverse complement strand
GTTCTACACGCAGTCAGTCATCCTGCCGCCTTCATGGGGCGAGGCTGTCGGCGTCGAAAAGCTGTATCAGGTCGGCGCGTTCGGGCTGGAGTACGCCGGACGTCCGTGCTCGTCTGACGCCAAGCTCGTCGAGGGCGTCGCAAAAGCTCTGAGCGACCTGGGCTATGCCGCTTCAAGCATCGGCGTCATCGGCGACGCGACGTCGCCCAAGCACTGGGAAGGGCTGAAGACGCTCCTGCCCAAGGCAAAGTTCACGAACGAAACGCACGTCATCCTCGACATGCAGCGCCTGCGCAGCAAGAACGAGATCGATCAGATCCGCGCCTCAGCTCAGCTGATGGACATCGGATTTCAGGCGGCGTGCCACGTCTGCCGTCCGGGAATCACCGACAACGAGCTGTACGCCGCGTTCACTTTTGCCCAGCTCGCGCGCGGCGGCGAGAACGCCGACGGATATCAGATCGGCGTCAACAGATGGGGAACGCACTGCGGCAAGGCATACGGACACACCGTCGTCCCCGGCGACCTCATCAACTTCTACGTCTCAGGCATCTCGTTCCGAGGATACACGGCTCAGAGCGCGCGCATGATCGCCGTCGGCAAAATCACGGCGAAGCAGGAAGAGACGCTTGAAGTCTGCACAGAGTCGCTCCGCCGCGCTGAAAAGCTGATCCGCCCCGGCGCACGCCTGTGCGACATCAACAAAGCCGGTTTTGAGCCATTTATCGAGCACGGCTATCTGAAGGACGACGTGACGGCGACCATGCCCTACAACTGGGAGGGCAATCCTGATTTTTCCGCCCTTGAAATTCCCCTTCAGTACGTCGAAGACGTCGACCTTGAGCGCATGGGACGCCGCCTGATGCACGTCTATCCGCCCGTCACGGGCCCGCACAACCCCAACATGGGACACGGCATCGGAATGCACGGCAACCCGGACAAGTTCAACGTGACGTCGCACAACACCGAGATCTGCCGCCCCGGCCTGACGTTTGTGCTTCACCCTCAGTGGCTCGCGCCTCTTGAGTCGGGCGCCAACATCGGCAACTGCTACGCCGTCACGGAAGACGGATACGAAAACCTCACGTGCCATACGTCGCCTGAAGTCTTCCGCGTCAAGGCATAACGTCTTTTCTCATACACAAGGAGGCCTGCCTTATGGTAACCTATTTCAACGCGCTCATGCTCTTCGGCGTCCTGCTCGTCGCGGGCGTCATTATCCGCGAGTTTTTCCCTCCGTTCCAGAAAGTTCTCCTGCCTGCCAGCCTCATCGGCGGCTTCCTCGGTCTGATTCTCGGCCAGCAGGTTCTCGGCATCATCGAAATCCCCAAGGCGTTCTCTGAAATCACGTCAATCGGCATGAGAATCATCATGACCTGCGTGCCCATCGGCGTCGGCGTGTCGGCAAAGCGCATTTATCAGCACCTCGACTTCACGTTCAGCAACATGACGATGTACGGATTCCAGCTGATTTTCGGAATCCTGCTCGGATCGCTGTTCTGCTCGCTCTGGCCCGGACTTCCTGAGGGCTGGGGACTTCTGGGCGTCGCTGCCTATTTCGGATCGCACGGGACAATCCCCGTCGTCTCAGGCGTCATCGACCCGACAGGCGAGTTCGGAGTTCAGGGAATCGGCATGGTTCTGGCGACTCTGGGCGTTTTGTTCGCCATCATTCCCGGCATGATCATGGCGAACTACGGCGCGCGCCGCGGCTGGACGACGTTCACCAAAGACCTGAAAGAACAGCCGTCCTACTTCTACCGCGGAACGCTTCCCGAAGAGAAGCGCGAGCCTCTCGGACGCAGCGTCGTCAACCCCAGCAACGTCTCAGGATTTGCCTTCCAGCTGGCGATTCTTGCCGTCTGCTACGTGTTCGGCGAAACGCTCTTCAAGAAGTTCCTCGTCGTGTACATTCCCTTCCTCGGCAGAGTCAGCCCCATGCTTCACGGCCTCATCGGCGCGATGATCCTGTGGCCCGTAATGAAAAAACTCAAAATCAGCAAATACGTCGACAAGCCCACGATCACCCAGATCAGCAACCTCGTGCTTGAGATGATCATTCTCGGCGCGTGCGCCACAATTCAGCTCGACGTCGTCAGCAAATTCTTCATGCCCCTTCTGCTCCACGCGACGATTTTCTGCACCATCACGTTCGCATTCATCTTCTGGTGGAACAAGAAAATCGGACATCCTGAATGGTTTGAAAAATCCCTGATGATGTACGGCATGTGCACCGGGTCAAACCCTCAGGGCTTCGCGCTCGTCCGCTCCGTTGACCCCGACAACAAGTCGTGCATCTATGAAGCGCTCGGCGTGTACAACGCTGTGTTCTTCTGGAACTACCTCATTCTGCCGTTTGCCGCCCACATGGTTCTCGTCAACAGAATCCCGATTTACATCGTCGGCGCCGGCCTGATGAGCACGTGCATTATCGGAACGTACATTTTCTCACGCGAGAAAAAAAACGCCGCATAATTTTGTTCACCGGCTGCCGGCAGAAAATCTCTCCGTTTTCTGCCGGCTTTTTACGCGCATAAAAAAAGAAGCCCTTCGCAAAGGGCTTCTGTGCGGCGTTCCGGCTTAGTCGTCTGAGCTGACACATTTTTCGCGCAGTTTGCGGCGGAGGACTTTGCCGAGGGCGTTGCGCGGAAAATCGGCGACGAACTCGACGCGGCGCGGGACTTTATAGTGCGGCAAACGCTCGCGGCACCACTCAACGAGGTCTGACGACGCGAGCGCAGCTCCCTCTTTGGGAATGACGAACGCGCGGATAATCTGACCGGTGACGGCGCGCTCAACGCCGACGACAGCGGACTCTCTCACCTGCGGGTGTTCGTTGAGAACCCGCTCGACCTCCTGCGGGTAGACGTTGAAGCCGCTGACTATT
>JAXEJY010000014.1:0-2921 GCA_034101315.1 Pyramidobacter sp. | reverse complement strand
GAAACCCTGAGACGCTTGAGCCAGTCGAGTATTACTGCAAACTGCCCGGCGACATTGAAGAGCGCGACATCTTCCTCCTCGACCCCATGCTCGCCACGGGCGGTTCTTCAGCAGCCGCGATTGACCTCATCAAGAAGCGCGGCGGCAGAAAGATCTCGCTCGTCTGCATGATTGCCGCGCCGGAAGGCGTGTCGCGCGTTCACGAAGCGCACCCCGACGTCAATATCTACGCGGCGGCGCTTGACAGTCATCTGAACGATCACGGATATATTGTTCCCGGACTTGGCGACGCAGGAGACAGAATTTTCGGCACGCGCTAAGCATGAGCTCTGTTCTGCTTTTTCTGATCTTTGCCGCGTGGGGAGCCGGGATTACACCTCTGGCGATTAAGCTGGCGCAGAGATACGGCGTGCTTGACTACCCCGGCGCCAGAAAAATTCATCACGCCCCCATGCCGCGCGGGGCAGGTCTGGTGGTCTGGCTGGGATTTCTTCTGTGGGCTCTGCTCTTTGCTGAGTCCTCTTTGAATCTGAAGATCGCCGTCAGCGGCGCGACGCTCGTTTTTTTCGCCGGATATCTTGACGATATGCTTTCCATGTCGCCGTTCGGAAGGCTTGCCGCGCACTTTCTGGCAGCGGTGCTGTCCTTGTTTCTCGTCCCGGGATGCGGATTTGTCAGCATGGCTGTTTTTCTGTTTTGGATTGCAGGAGTGATTAACGCCTACAACTTTATCGACGGAATGAACGGCCTGTCGCTGGTCATGTCTTTTATGACGCTGACCTTTACGGGGATTATGAGCGGCATCAGCTGGGCAGTTCCCGCCGCAGGAATTGCCGCCGGCGTTTTTCCGTGGAATTTTCCGAGGGCGAAGACGTTTCTCGGCGACGGCGGCGTGTACATGCTCGGCTATCTGGCGGCTGTCGTCACGATGTTGTGGCTGAGCTCAATGCAGCTTGGATTTTTCAAGCTCTGCTTGGCGCTTCTGCTCATCGGCGGCGTCCCCGTTATTGACACGCTGTGCGCTATCACGCGCCGCGTTCTCTCCGGCAAGTCGCCGTTCTATCCCGACCGGGGGCATATACATCACCGGCTTCTGGACAGGGGGCTTCCGCCTCAGAAAGTTCTGCTGATTCTTGCAGTCCTTCACGGCATCAGCCTTTTTGCAGCGTGGCTTCTGCTGAGACAATAATGTTTTTTCGCACAATGCCGCCTTCATTTTTGATGGCGGCATTGTGCGTTTGTTGTATAATGGGACGTGTATCTGCACGTCTAAAAGTCACAGCCTTAGGAGTGGAATTAATGTGTTCTGCTAAATTGTTAAAAATTTCCGGAGGAACTCCTCTGCACGGGACAGTCCGCACGCAGGGATCAAAGAACGCAGCTCTTCCTGTTATTGCTTCAGCGCTGCTCCTGAGAGAGGGAGAACGTCTTGTCTGCGCCAATGTCCCGCATTTGAAAGATACGGAGACGATGACAGCGCTTCTGCGAGCGCTTGGAATGTCGGTCGTCTTTGAGAACGGCAGCGTTACAATTTCGCGCCGCGGTGACCTTCAGTGCGAAATGCCCGCCGATCTCGTTCAGAAGATGCGCGCGTCGTCCATTGTCCTTGGGCCTCTTCTGGCGCGCGAAGGACGCGCGGTGATGCACCTTCCCGGAGGCTGCACTATCGGAGCGCGCCCGATTGACCTGCATTTGAAAGGGCTTGCCAAAATGGGAGCCGACGTCAGACTGGATCACGGCTCTGTGTACGCAAAAGCTGACCGCCTGAAAGGCTGCCGTATCTATCTTGATTTCCCTTCTGTCGGAGCGACTGAAAACCTTCTGATGGCAGCCGTGCTTGCTGAAGGCGAGACGATTATCGAAAACGCTGCGCGCGAGCCGGAGATCACCAATCTCGTCGATGCGCTCCGCGCCATGGGAGCCGCTGTCGAGTTCCACAAGGAGAACGCCGGCATGATCCGGATTCAGGGCTGCCGCGATCTTGGAAGCGGAAAGGTTTCTGTCATTCCCGACAGAATTGCCGCCTGCACATATCTCCTTGCCGGAGTCATCACAGACGGTCAGGTCACTGTGACAGATTCTGTGCCGCAGCATTTTGACTCGCTTCTCGCGAAACTTGAGGAAGCCGATGTCGACTATGAGCGTCAGGACAGCTCTGTTACGGTATATCCGTCGCGCAGCAAGTTTAAGGCATTGTCGGTCAAGACTCTGCCGTATCCGGGATTCCCGACCGACGTGCAGCCTCAGCTGATGGCAGCGCTCTGTCTGGCTCACGGGACGAGCATCATCAAAGAGAGCATTTTTGAGTCGCGTTTCCTTCACGTTCCGGAGCTTCGAACGATGGGCGCCTCCATTGAAACGCAGGGCAACAGCGCAGTGATCAACGGCGTCAGGACGCTGACCGGCACAGGAGTTCAGGCAACCGACCTGCGCGCCGGAGCAGCTCTGGCGCTGGCAGGGCTTGCTGCCGAGGGGGAGACGCGCGTGTACGGTCTAGAGCATATTCTCCGCGGATACGAGAACTTCGACACCTGTCTTGCGTCGCTTGGCGCGTCAGTATCGGTGGAAGAAGCGCGCAGCAAAAACTGCGAGTAGTGAGCGCCGATGAAACTGAAAACTGTCAGCGAGCCGCTTGCGGGACATTTTCAGGTCATGGCGTTTTACGGACCTGCGGGAACTGGAAAGAGCATGCGCGCTCAGATGGTGGCGGCGCAGAGAAAAGTTGACATCATCATTGACGACGGTCTGCTCATCTGCCGCAGCCGAATTGTCGCGGGGAAGAGCGCAAAAACGGAGTCAAACATGGTGCGCGCGATTCGGCGCGCGATGTTCCATTTTCCAGAGCATCGGGAAGAAGTCCGCCGGTATCTGGCGCGCTGCGCTCGCGCGCGCGTCATGATTCTCTCCACGTCAAAGGGCAT
>JAXEJY010000013.1:0-6462 GCA_034101315.1 Pyramidobacter sp. | reverse complement strand
ATATCCCCTACGAAACGGCAAAAAAGCGGCATCAGCGCAGCCTGAAAAATTGAAGAAGTCCATCATCATCGGTCTGGTGGTGGCCCTGCTGGTCGCCCTGCTGGCCGCCTGTGCCTATGTGGTCCTGCGCTATTTCGGCGTGGTGCCCGGTTATGGCGTCAACACAAATCCGGAGACCGGGATTTATATCCTGGAGGAAACGGCCTCCCTGGACTGTGAGGAGTACGATTGGACCGTCACAGACGCCTGGTGGAGTGACGGCGTGCTGATCCTGGACGCCACCTTTACCGTCCCGGAATCCGCCGCTGAAGAAGGCCTTGTAAGTATACAGCGTGATTATGGAGACGTATCTAGAGAGATAACACTGAGCGGCCTGGAGGAGCCGGTGATGGTCAACAGTAGCATTCAGTTGGGAGAGCATAATTGGGAAATGGACCAGCGCATGATCTACCGAGGCAACCTGCCGGAAGGGACAAAGGACACGTTGGAAATCATGCTCACCTTCAACGGCGATTCGGTCCCGATCACGCTGAAGCGGGCGGAGAACGAACGCTCCTTTGAGCAGGCGGGATATTATGACATGACCGGGGACCAGGGCGGTCTGCTGGCGATTCCCCGGCTGGAAAACGGGGAGTTGATCGTGTCCATCTATCCTCTCAACGAAGGAGACCTCACCATTGACGCGGGGCTGACGAAACTCTGTGGGGAGCTCGCTCCGGTCACCGTCACCTCCGGGGACGGGACAGTGCTCACAGGCTCTCCCATTGGGTGGCACCCCTTCGGCAGCGAGACCTACTTTGACTGGAACTTCGGCCCGGCAGAGCCGGGGGCATACACCCTGACCGTCCCCTATGTCTACGAACTTCTGACGGAGTATGCCAGAGGCACCCAGCTCATGCTCTTGCTGAAGAATCAGATCGGATTCTCCCTGCAAGTACCGGACATGGAGGAGACCAAGGTTGAGTTTCCCTACGGAAGCGTGACCCTGAAACAGATGGAGCCCACGGAACCCTATGACATCTGTCCCGACCGTACCAACCCGGTCACCGTCGCCCTTGGTGAGATCTACGACCGCTTCTCCTGGTGGACCATCGCCGCGGAATGGACCTGCACCGCACCGGACCGGGAGCTGGCCAATGTGTTCGTCTCAGCAGACGGAAAAATGGTTCCCAGCATAGAGGTGATGATAGATGGAGTGAACACCAGCATCACGCCGCTCTATCTGGAACCCCAGTTCCGGGAGGTCACCGACCCGGAGACCGGATGGACCTATGAAGCCATGGACGACCTGCTGATGGGCTGTTGCGAGGGTATCGACGAGGTGTACGGCTGCATCTTTACCGATAAGCTTTGCTACCGTTGGGACCACGAATTTGTGATCTCCTTTGAGGTATCCGAAACAGAATAACGCGCTGCCGGACAAGCGGCTCCTCCTTCGGGAGGGGCCGCTTTTTTGCGCGTAAAAAATTTTTCGATTCGCTTGTCCCTTTTTCTCCTCAAAAACGCAATTAGTTACAGAGGGGGAATGGGAGTGGACGATAAAACGCTGCTTGTACTTTTGGAGGAGGACCCGGAGCGGGGCGTTCCTCTTTTAAAAGACAAATACGCAGAGCATCTGCGGTTCGCTGCTGCGCAGCGGCTGGACAGCCCCGACGATATCCAGGAATGCGTCTATGACACACTGACGGATTTTTACCTCCAGCGTGACCAATTTGACGGCTCCAGAGGAAGTCTGCGCAGCTATTTGATTGCCATCGCTGACCGGAAGGCCATCCGGAAGTACCGGGAGAACCAGCGCCAGTGGCTGGCGGCGGAGCTGAGCCGGATGGAGGCTGGAGCGCTGATGAACTGGGAGCGAACAGAGGCGCTGCGGCAGGCCATGAAGCAGCTGCCCCCTCTGGACCGGCGGGCTCTGGAACTGAAATACTTTCACGGCTATACCGCCCGGGAGATCGCCGCCGACCTGGGCATGGAGCACGAGACGGTGAAGAAACGGCTGCAGCGGGCACTGAAAAAGCTGCAGCGGCTCATGGAGGAATAGAAGTACCAGACGGGAGACCGCCTGTTCAAATAAAACAGCAAAACCGAGAAAGGAAGCGAAGCTATGAAAAAACGGATGTTGAGCATCCTGCTGACCCTGTTCATGGTCCTGTCGCTGCTGCCCACCACGGCGCTGGCAAGCAATGTGGACTCCCGCACATATTACGACGTGGACAGCTGGGCAAAACTGAAGGAAGCCATCGAAAACATCGAAACCATCGGTGATACATATGATGCCATCAGAATTCAGTCGGAAGGCTTTCTGTGGCCGGAGAATGACGATGCGTACACGTTAACGATCGACTTCAAGAATAACCAAGCTACGGATTCCGGCGGAACGTACCAGATCTATCTGACCGGCAGCACATGGACCATTCCCAGCCATGTGACGGTTTATTGCTATGAGCGGATCTATTTTCAGAGCAATGTGGCCATTACGCTGAACGGAACCTGGTACTGCATGCGCTCTTCGAGCTTTGAAACCGACAGCGTATTATCCAATTATGACGAAGAAGTTCCCGACAGCGTCTCCATGGTGGTGAATGGTTCTCTGACCGGCAGCGACACCATGGGCACCAGTTTTCTCGGTATCCAGGCCATGACCATCAACGGCAGCCTTACCACAAACCTCAGCCCCACTATGTCCTCCATGAACAATGTCGTCATTGGTTCCGGCGCGGAAGTGGATATTCGGGGCCCCTGGAGCGTGTACGATCTGACGCTGGCGGACGGCGTGACGCTGACCGGTTCCGGCAGAATCTACTTGTACGGCAATCTCACCGCTGATGGCAACGCCACCGTAAGCAATTACATCCAGCTATACGCAAGTTCTACCTTTTCCGGCAATCTGACCCTGGGAGATGTGGGGATCAATTCTTATCAAGCGCCTGCTCTGACCATTGCCAAGGATGCCGAAGTGTCCGTGAACTATCTGTATGTGAGCACGGCCGTCACCGTGAACGGCACACTGAGCCTGAATGCCAACAGATATACCTCTTCTTCCAACGGCACGCTGACTGTGAACAGCAGCGGCACGGTGCGCATGAACCCCAATATGACCTACGGTATCAGCAGCACCGATACAGGTTCCATCACCGGCTCCGGCACGTTGGAGCTGTACGCGCTGCTGGAAGAGGTTAACGGCGAGGTCTCTGTCTCCGCCGCTCCTACTATTTTCGGCGTTTACAGCAATCAGAAGGACAGCGATGGTGCATACGCTGCATTTCCCGCTAACGTGGCCGATAGCGTAAACATTGTGCGTAAATGGGACGGATGCAGCCATCCCGGGTGGAGCGATCCCGTCATTGTTGCCCCCATCTGTACGGAAGAGGGCTACACCGTGAAGACCTGCGCCGGCTGCGGCATGGAGATGCGCAGTGACTACACGCCCGCCACTGGCCATAAAAATCGGACCTTCTCAGCAACTCAGTATGATGACCGGGTGAAGGTCACCTGCGACGATTGCGGAGCCTCCGCCACCATTCGCCTCTATTCCCCGTCGAAGGTCCTTCTTGAAGAAGGTGTCCCTGCCAAACCTGCCAGTTTTACCGGTTACAGCGGATGGTATACGACCAGTACCCTGCCGGCCATCGTATACGAAAACAACGCCGCTCCCGGCATCGCCACCGCCAAAGCCACCTTCGGCGATGTGACCATCTTCACCACCTTTCAGCTCGTGAACTGTCTCCACAAATGGGGCGACGATATTCAGAGTGACGAAACCGGGCACTGGTATGTATGCACCAAGTGCGGAGAAAAGTCCGATCCGGAGGATACGCTGGAAGTAATGGAAGAAAAAGGCAAAAGCTCGTACTATTATGTGTATCAGGAGCTTGGCTACGAGTACGGCGCCAACGAACATATCAGCGACCCGTTTGACAGCGCAAGCTGCACGGATGGCACCACCTGCGTGATCTGCGGCTATACCACCAAGGGTACGAAGCATAGCTACAGCAGCTGGACGACTACCACGGAAGCCACCTGCACCCGGGACGGTTCCCGGACTCGCACCTGCGCCGACTGCGGCGCTGTGGAGACCCAGACCATCCCCGCCACCGGCCACACCGAGGAGACAATCCCCGGCAAGACCGCCACCTGCACAGAAGAGGGCCTGACAGAGGGAAAGAAGTGCTCCGTCTGCGGCACGGTCACGGTGGCGCAAATCGCGATTCCCGCTCTGGGTCATACTTCCACTGAGAGCGACTGCACCAAGCAGGATGTCTGCGCTGTCTGCGACGCAGTCATCCGCGATGCCGGCCAGCATACCTGGGGCGGCTGGACCGTGGCCAAGGAAGCCACCTGTACTGAGGCCGGCGCCCGGAAGCACATCTGTACCATCTGCAAAGTGGAGGCCTCTGAGGACATCCCTGCACTGGGCCATAGCGATTCCTCCATTGTCACCGCTCCCACCTGCACGGCACAGGGCTACACCACCCACACCTGCTCCCGCTGCGGCGACAGCTATGTGGACACCTATGTGGACGCTCTGGGCCATGACTGGGGCGCGTGGGTGGTTGACAAGGAGGCCACCGAGACCGAGGACGGTTCTCAGCACCGCACCTGCTCCCGCTGTGACGCTGTGGATACGCAGACCATTTCCAAGCTGCCGAAGCAGGAGGTGAGCTGGACCACGGGCCAGATTACCTGGACCTATGGACAGGTCATCAGCGCCCAGAACACAGCCTACAATGATACCGAGGATTGCGGCGCTCTGACCTATTCCAGCAGCGACGAGAGCGTTGCCACGGTGGACGCCGACGGCAAAGCCACCATTGTGGGCGCCGGAACTGCCATCATCACCGCCACCGCCGCGAAAGTTGAAGGCAAGTACGCCGAGACTTCCGCCAGCTATACCCTCATCATCAATAAGGCACCCCTGACTGTCACTGCCAACGATCATACCATCTCCTACGGTCAGGCGCCCGCCAACAACGGCTGGACTGCCAGCGGCTTCAAATACGATGACACCCAGAGCGTTGTCACCGGAACGGCCGCCTACACCTATTCCTACGAGCAGTACGGCAATGTCGGGTCCTATGCCATCAACGTCTCTGGCTTGACTGCCAAAAACTACAATATTACCTTTGCTCGCGGCACACTGACCGTCAGCAAGGCCACCGATTATACCATCACCCTGGGCAATCTGACCCAGCGGGACAACAGCATCACGTCTGTGACCGCTTCCATCGCCCCGCAGGACGCCGCCGCCCAGATCAACGTGGAATATCGGGTGAACGGTGCGTGGACCACCAGCCTGCCCACCGTGGCCGGTGAATATCAGGTCCGTGCCTCCCTGACCGCCAGCGACAATATCCAGATCGACGGCGCGTACACCACTGGCACTCTGACTGTCCAACGGAGCATCGTGGTGGACGACACCGACGTGTCCGTCACCGTAGATGGCGACAAGGCCGTAATTACCGTCACAGAGGACGAGCTGGCCGACATCGTGGGCAACGCTGATGGCGATGTATCCATGAACCTGGGCGGCGTGGAAGGCGTGGACGAGCTGGTCCTGCCCGGCAGTCTGCTGGAGGCTCTCAGTGAGAGCGCCAATGCAGACAGCCTGACCATCACCACCGAGGATGCCTCCATCTCCATGAGCGGCGCGGTGCTGGAAACTGTGGCCAGCGCTGTTGCTGACGGCGAGGACACCGTGGCCGTGAAGTTGACCGCCGTGGAGGAAAAAGACCTGACCGATCTCCAGCAGGCCGCGCTGGACAGCATCACCCAGGACGCCGTCATTGTGGAGGTGTCGTTGGTCATCACCCACACCGACGGAACGGAAACAGAGCTGCACCAGCTTGGCGGCAATGTGGAAGTCACCGTTCCTTACGCCGGCGGGGTCCCTGCAGGCAAGTACATCGTAGTCTGCTACCTGTCCGACGACGGCAGCGTCACTTACGTCCGCGCCACCTATAACGCGGAGACGCAGCAGGTCACCTTCACCACCAACCACTTCTCCAACTACGCTGTGTTCATCAGCGGCGATCCCGCCGTGGTGGTGGACGGCGGCTCTGGCTCCGGCCTCTATGCCGAGGGCGAAACCGTCACCATTAAGGCTGACAGCAAGAGCGGCTATACCTTCGCCGGGTGGGAGATCGTGTCCGGCGGCATTACTCTGGCCAACGCCAAGGCCGCTGAAACCACGTTTGTCATGCCTGCGGCCAATGTGGAGCTGAAAGCCACCTATACGAAGATCACCTCCGGAGGTGGCGGCGCAGTTTCCACCTATACCCTGATCTTTGACACCAACGGCGGCAGCAGGATCGACAGTGTGACCAAGGCCAGCGGCGCTGTCATTGACCTGACCAGATATGTCCCCATCAGAGCCGGATATGACTTTGGCGGCTGGTACTCCGACGCAAAGCTGACTGAGAAGATCACCTCCGTTCAATTGACTAAGAACATGACGGTCTATGC
>JAXEJY010000012.1:0-8467 GCA_034101315.1 Pyramidobacter sp. | reverse complement strand
CATGAAAGCCATAGTATTATATGCGCCGAACCTCTGAAAAACAAGCGCACAAATACCTTTTGCGCTGAAAAAAATCACAGCGCATTTAAGAAATTCTTTGCTATCAAACAGTTTTAACACACATCATGAATTAATGTCAATCTTTTTATGCGCCCAAAAACTTCACCTCAGCGCTCAGACCAGCAGAGGCTGAACGGCGTTGAAAAAATACCCTACGGCGATGATTCCAAGCGTGCAGATGACGCCGAAAATCGTCAGAAGCTTCGGTTTGACGGCGTTTCTCAGCATGACCATGGACGGCAGAGAGAGCGTCGTCACCCCCATCATGAACGACAGCACGACGCCCAGCTGCGCCCCTTTCGCGAGCAGAGCCTCCGCAATCGGGATCGTGCCGAAAATATCTGCGTACATGGGAACTCCGGCGATTGTGGCAAAAACAACGCCCAGCGGGTTGCCCGAACCGAGCGACTTCACGATCAGCTCCTGAGGAATCCAGTTGTGGATAAACGCGCCGATTCCCACGCCGATGAGGACATACGGGAAAACCTTTTTCCCCGTGAATCTGACCTGATCCCACGCGTACTGAACTCTGTCGCAAAAATGGAGCTCTTCCTGCTCAAGCTCCATGAACTGTCCCTGGCGGATAAACTCCTCTACCTGATCGTCAAGTCTCATCTTCTCAATCAGCGTTCCGCCGGCAACAGCGATGACCAACCCAAGAAGCACATACGCCGCGGCGACTTTCAGCCCGAAAATTCCTGTCAGCAGCACAAGCGAGCCGAGGTCGACCATCGGCGACGAAATAAGAAAAGAAAACGTCACTCCCAGAGGCAGTCCTGCACTGGTAAATCCCATGAACAGCGGAATCGACGAGCAGGAGCAAAACGGCGTGACCGTTCCTAGAAGCGCTGCCGCGGCATTCGCCCAGATGCCGTGAAAACGACCCAGAATTTTCCGGCTCCGCTCCGGCGGAAAAAAGCTCTGAACATAGGAAATAATCATGATGAGACAGCCAAGCAGCGTCATGATTTTAATCGTGTCATAGAGGAAAAACAGAACCGACCCGCCCATTCTGCCGCTTATATCCGCGCCGCACGACGACAGCACGTCGCCGATGAGACGATAAAGCCACTTCATGCCAAGCACTTCATTCTGAAAAAACAGCCAGCCGCTTTTCAGCAGTTCCATCAATAATTACTCCCTTCCATAAAATGTATCTTTGCACGTGATGTCCCATGAGGTATCAGTTGCCTCGCTGCAAGCTCTTATTTGGGGGCAGACAGCAGAAAATCCAAACTGTGCCGTATCAAAACTGCACGTTCTTCATCGATGGAGTAATACATCCATTTTCCTTCTCTGCGCCCTGCAACCAAACCTGTGCCGCATAGAATTTTCATATGATGCGACAGCGTTGGCTGAGAGATTTTAAGCTGCTCCAGGAGTTTGCACGCGCATCTCTCCTCCCCGCGAAGCAACCGCAGAATTTTCAGCCTGTTTTCGTCACCAAGAGCCTTAAATATTTCAGCCGATTCCCGTGTATCCAATTCCATTCGCTCACCTCACATAGATATTCATCTATGCGCGATTTTAGAGCACGCATTGATATATGTCAATATATTTCTTCAAAAAAAGCCCCGGCAGGACTTTGTGATCCTGCCGGGGCGCTTTGTTTTTTTCTGATATTATTCCCACTCCACAGTTGCCGGCGGCTTGCTGGTGACGTCGTAGACGACGCGGTTGATTCCTCGGACTTCGTTGCAGATTCGCGTCGAGACGCGGTCAAGGACGTCGAGCGGCATTCTGAACCACTCGGCGGTCATGCCGTCGCGCGAGGTGATGGCGCGCAGGGCGCACACGCGGGCGTACGTGCGCTCATCGCCCATGACGCCGACGGTGTACACGGGAAGGAGAACGGCAAACGCCTGCCAGATGTCGTCATAAATGCCGGCGGCGTGAATTTCGTCGATGAAGATTCTGTCAGCGCGGCGGAGGATGTCAAGTTTCTCTTTTGTGATGTCGCCAAGGCAGCGCACTGCCAGTCCCGGACCGGGGAAGGGATGGCGGCGGACGATGTTCTGAGGAACGCCAAGCAGCGTGCCGATGGCGCGCACTTCGTCTTTGAACAGGTCGCGGAGCGGCTCAAGCAGCTTGAGGTTCATGTCCGCGGGAAGCCCGCCGACGTTGTGATGGCTCTTGATGACGGCGGCGCCTTTGCGCTGTCCGCTCTCGATGACGTCGGGATAGAGCGTGCCCTGAAGGAGCCAGCGCGCGCCCTGGATTTTGCGCGCCTCTGCCTCGAAAATGCGGATAAATGTCTCGCCGATGATTTTGCGCTTGCGCTCGGGCTCAATGACGCCGGCAAGGGCTTTGAGGAACTGCTCTGAAGCGTCAACGTAGTGGACGTTGAGGTTCATCTGCCGGTAGCTTTCAAGGACTTCTTCCGCCTCGTTCAGGCGCAGGAGTCCGTTGTTGACGAAAATGCACTGAAGTTTGTCGCCGATGGCAGCAGCTGTCAGCGCGGCGGCGACGGACGAGTCAACGCCGCCTGAAAGTCCGCAGATGACGGAGTCATTGCCGACTTTGGCGCGGATTTCCTCTTTCATGCGCTCTGACCAGTCGCCAAGATCCCAGTCTGCCTTGCAGCCGCAGATTTTGAACAGGAAGTTGGCAAGCATCTGGATTCCCTGCTCCGTGTGTGACACTTCTGGGTGGAACTGAAGGGCTGTGATGCGGTTGTCGGGCGTTCTGATGCCGGCGGCGACGCCGTCGTCGGATCGCGCTGTCAGGACAAATCCATCGGGAATTTTTTCGACGTCGTCTCCGTGGCTCATCCACACCTGCGTTTTTCCGCTGAGACCGTCAAATATGAGCGCATCGGCGTCTTCAACGCTGATATAGGCGCGGCCGTACTCGCGCGCCGTTGAGCGGCGGACGCACCCGCCGAACATGTTGGAGATGAGCTGCATTCCGTAGCAGACTCCAAGGACGGGAAGTCCCAAATCAAACAGACCGTCTGCGACGCGCGGCGAGTCGGCTTCGAGAACGCTGCGCGGGCTGCCGGAGATGACGATGCCCGTCGGCGCATGAGACGTGATGGTTTCAAGGCTGGCATCCCACGGCAGTATTTCGCTGTGGACTTTCAGCTCGCGGATTCGGCGGGCGATCAGCTGTGTCAGCTGCGAACCGCAGTCCAGAATGACAATATTATCCATATGTCGCTCCTTCCATTCCTACATCAAGAGATTTTGGTGAAAAATTTTTCCGCTCAGAACAGCTTTCAAGGCGCTCTGCGCGTATTTTTTATGTCAGGCTTCTGTAAATTTACCGCAGCCGCCGCAAAAAGAAAAGGGGCGGTTTTGAGAATGTTTAAGAAAAACGTTCAAAAACACGAAGGGCGTTCAGCGGACGCCGGCACAAAATGGCACGGCACGCCTCTGACGCTGATCCTAAGGTTCGATGATGTTGAACGTCGCCTTGAAAGGCGCGGAGTATTTCATCAGACGCGTCAGCACCGCAGGGTTGCCTTCGACTTTAACATCTTTGGCTTCCTCCCCTGTAAAGACGGCTGTCAGCTGCGCACGCGAGCAGATAAGAGACGCTTCTGCGTCGGGTCGCGTCTCGCCTTTATAGTACAGCAAAACGCCATGGCGCCGGACGATGTAATATTTTTCATCGGTATCTGTCACGGTGATGTTCAGCGTCAAGTCGTCGTGCTGCGCCGCATTGGAATCTGACATGACAGAGAGAAAATCAAGAATCATGTCAAGCGGCAGCTCACTCATAGTCGCCTTGATCAGCCCCCGAGCCATCTTCGCGCGGCTGGCTTGATTGCCGCGCCGCATCTCAAGCGCGCCTGTCAAATAGGCGTTGCGCCACGTGCCTGACTCCGCCTGATACCCAAGCTGTTCAAGAGCGTCGGCGCACAGATTGCGCGCTTCGATATCGGTCGGATCGGCAAAGACAAGCTCTTTTGTTATCTGAGCGACCCACTGATATTCGCCTTTTTCAAAGTCTTTGCGGGCTTTTTCCAGAACAGCGCGGCTGCTGCCGAGATACTCAACCAGTTTTTTTGCGCTGTCCTGCGGCGTGAGGAGGTTGAGATGAACGGGATTGGCGTCGTACCAGCCGAGGTATCTCTGATACACGGCCTTTGAATTGTGAGACAGAGTCCCGTAATACTGGCGAGTGTACCACACGCGCTCAAGCGCATCGGGCAGCTTGATGACTCTGGAAATTTCTGCCGGAGTCAGCCCTTTGTTCATATAGTGGAGTGTCTGGTCGTGAATGAACTTGTATACTGACGCTGTGTTGAGCAGATAGTCCTTAATTTCTGCGCCCCAATGGGGCCAGTTGTGACTCTGAAACACGACGTCTGTCGTGTCACCGAAAAGCTGTTCCGCTTCCAGAATGTATTTTGCCCACGCACTGCCGTCGCGCACTTGAGCTCCGCGCAGGGTGTAGAGGTTGTGCATCGTCCCCGTGCAGTTTTCTGCAAGCCACAGGGCTCTGTATTTGGGGAAGTAGGCGTTCATCTCCGCTGGAGCTTCTGTTCCGGGAGTCAGCTGAAACTCTATTTCCAGCCCGTCAATCGTGAGGCGGCGCGTATTCTGGGTAATTTCCCAAGTTGGAGGAAACAGAGAAACTGTGCCGACTGACTGTCCCATACCGATGCCCATGGCAAGCGAGCCTTTTTCTCCCTTTTCCAGCAGAGTGCCGTACTGGTACTGAGCACGGCGCGCCATTGCGGTGCCGGCATAGATATTCTCGCTGACTGCGTGCTCTAAAAAGCCTTCAGGCGCGATGATAGGGATTTTTCCGGAAGCGAGCTGGCTCTGTATGTCCAGGGAGGAATCTGCCACCTGATTTTTGCTGATGAGTCCCTCAATGCCTCCGAAATGATCCACATGCGAGTGACTGTACAAAACGGCTTTTACGCTGACTGTGCCGAAATGCTTTTCCATAAGATCAAGAGCGGCTTTCATGTTTTCAGCGCACATCAAGACGTCAAAGACAATCCAGCCATTGTCAGTGCGTATAAACGTGGCGTTTGCCATGTCATAGCCGCGCACTTGGTAGATGCCGTCGCACACTTTAAACAGTCCGACGGCGGCGTTGAGCTGCGTATGCCGCCACAGGCTGGGGTTCACTGTGTCCGGAGCTTTGTCCGGCAGTCCGCTTAAAGCAGCGGTATTCCAGGCTTCTACGCCGTCATCTCTCGTGATAATGACTTTCGGAGAAAGCTCTATTGTCCCGCGCAGCGCGTTTTCCCACTCTTTTTCATCAGCAAAATCAAGGAGCTGATACCATGCGGCATTTGCTGACGCCGTCGCGGGTTCTGCCGGCGCTTGAATCGGTGCGGCGCACGCGGCACGCGGCAAGAGCAGAGCTAAGAACAGTGCACAGACAGTGCGGGGTATGACGTTCATCGGTTTCATGCCTGTGTTCCTCCTTTATCATCAAAGCTGTCGGCACAGAAAACTTCTTCACGTTTTTCTTTTTTCCTGCGGCGCCGCACTCTTTTTCGGCGCTGCTTGACTCGTGCGGCTTTCTCAGCGCGCTTTTCCTGCGCGCTTTTGTCTTTATGCGGAGATTCTTTCGCCGTGCGCTTTTGAGAGCTCTGTTTGTTTCTGCCGCCTCGGCTTCTTCTGGCTTTAAGGCGCACGCTGTCAGCGGCGCGGAGGCGCAGTTTGGCTTCGGGAAGCTCAACAGCAGTGCTTTCCATCTCAAGGATTCTGTCCTCAAAGCCGAAAACGGTCGGGTCTATCTCTTCGATGGCGTCGTTGACTTTGTCCATGCCGCGGAATTTGTACTCGTCGGGCAATGAGTTGTTGAAGCGCTTGACGCGCAGGAGCGCCTGAAGCTGGTTTTTCTCGTACTTCATAAACAGCTCTGCCGCCGTCATCCCGTCAGGATGAACGTAGTCCTCTCCGCCGCCGCTGCCCCAGTAGAACAGCTCTGCCATCTCAAGGTTCTGCTCAATCTCCATCTCGCCGTACCACACGTCGGCGAGGATGGCTTTGAAGCGCTCTTTGCCGTCGGGAACAATTTCGTCGAGGCTTCTGTCGATGCGCCTCATGGCGTCTTTGATCTCTGAACGAACGTATTCGTAGTTCAGCTGAGGCAGAGAGTAGAGCGCGACAATTTCCGCCTCGTTCTCTACGGTGCTGCGCTTTTTCAGGATCGCTCCGAAATCGGGGCGCAGTTCAATGAATGCTTTCTCTTCGGGCTGAGCGCGAAGAGCGTAAAACATCTCGCCCGTGTCAATGCCGCGCGACTCAACGGGTGAATCCAAAAGCCACGTGACGTATCCCTCGTCAAAAAGTCCTTTCCTGCCGGCGCGCCCTGCCATTTGGCAGAACGACGTCTTCGAGATGGGCATTCGGTCAAAATATTTGACGGTCTGAGCGAACACGACTGTCTGCGCGGGAAGATTGACGCCGAGTGCCAGAGCGTCAGTTCCGACGACGACGTCGATAATTCGCTCGCGGTACGCGCGCTCCACGAGCAGCTTTTCCTTGGGAAGAAGCCGCCCGTAATAGACGCCGACGCCCTTGAAAAGTCCTTTCGGTATGACGTCGACCTCAAGAATCCACGCCAAGTCGCGCAGGCGCGCCTTTCGGCTTTGGTCAATGTCAAAACGCTGGCATGCGATCATGTCTGCTACTTGATGAACGCCCTTCTGCGAGAAGGCGAACACGAGCGCGTCGTGAATTTCGCGCGCCTCTACGCCGTGCTTCATGTAGGTGAGCGGCGTGATTCTGTCCCTCAGGAGGAACAGCTCAAACGAGCGCTCCATAATGCGCTCAAGGTAGGCGCGGATCTCTTCCGGCTGTCCGAACGTCGCCGACATGACGAGAAGCGGCACGTCGGGATGCGTGCGGCAAATTCCGTCGATGTAAGCGCGGCTGCGCTCATTTTCGCTGAAAATATAATGGAACTCGTCAATAATCAGCCTGATGCCGCTGCGTCCGGCGTATTTAAGGTCGTAGATCTCCTGCGTGCAGCAGATGACGGGCGCTGAGTCGTTCTTTTTGAAGTCGCCCGTCTCGATGCCGACGTCAAATCCCATCTTGAGCAGTTCCATGTAGCGCTCATTGCTGAGCGCCTTAATCGGCGCCGTAAAAATGACCTTTTGGCCGCGCGGCAGCTCCAAGGGATAGCCGCGGCTGTCGAGCAGCCCCGCCCACAGATAGGCGACCATCGTCTTTCCTGTGCCTGTAGGAGCTGAAAGAACGGCGCTCAGGGGCGTTCCGTCTTCAGCTGTAATGCGGCGCCACGCCTCTGTCTGCCACGGATAAAAAGTACAGACTGGCGTCTGGGGTGTCTCTGCCGTCTGTTTTTCGTCCACACTCCTCAACTCCTCACACAAAAGTGCCCATGCGCAGCGCGGCGAGCTGTCCGCATGAAGCTCGCCGCGCCGTTATGCTGTTCGGTTAGTAGGATTTTGCAAAGATGGCAAGCCGCGCGTTTTCCTTGCCCGTGTACACGCAGCAGCCGCGGAGCGCGGAGTCGGCAAGAGGATAGCAGCGCACGGTTGCGCCGGTCTCTTCTTTGATCTTCTTTTCGTCGTCTTTGCTTCCGGCGAAGTAGGCGCGCACCCAGCCGCCCTTTGAAAGCTGCGCTTTCAGCTCGTCGTATGAGCCGACTTCAACCGTGTTGGCGTCTCTGAACGCGCACGCTTTTTCGTACAGCGATTTCTGAATCACCTCAAGCACTTCGGGGACGCTCCTCTCCAGCGCGTCCCATGCCAGATCGAACTTCTCGCCGGTGTCGCGGCGCACGGCGCGGACGCTCTGAGCTGCAGCGTCCTTTTCGCCCAGCTCAAGGCGGAGCGGCACGCCCTTCTGGAGATAATAGAAGAATCTGTCGGCAGGGCGCATGTGCGTCTGCGTGTCGACTTTGACGTACATTCCGCCAAGAGCTGCGTTCAGGCGCGCTGCCAGCTCCTGAGCTTTTTCCTGAAGCTCGGCGATCTTCGACTCGTCCTTTGAAATGGGGATGATTACGGCTTTTGTGGGAGCGATGTGAGGCGGAAGGATCAGACCGTCGTTGTCGGAGTGCGTCATGATGACAGCGCCGATCATGCGGGTCGAGACGCCCCAGCTCGTCGTCCAGGCGTATTCCATCTGCTCGTTTTTGTTCTGGAACTGAATGTTGAACGCCTTGGCGAAATTCTGTCCCAGGAAGTGGCTCGTTCCAGCCTGAAGCGCCTTTGTATCGCTGACCATCGTCTCGCACGTGTAGGTCTCAAGCGCGCCGGGAAAGCGCTCGCCCTCGGACTTGACGCCTTCGACGACGGGCAGAGCCAAGTCTTCCGTCATGATTTTGCGGTAGACTTCAAGCATCTTTTCTGTTTCTGCAAGGGCTTCTTCTGATGTGGCGTGGGCTGTGTGCCCTTCCTGCCACAAGAACTCAGATGTGCGCAGGAAGAGGCGCGGACGCTTTTCCCAGCGCATGACGTTCGCCC
>JAXEJY010000011.1:0-8374 GCA_034101315.1 Pyramidobacter sp. | reverse complement strand
AAATCAGGCTGCGGATGTTAAAGCCCCCATTGAAAAACCTGATTTTTCAAACGTGAAGATTGAACCCCTCTTTGAAGAGTTCGTTGACTTTGAAACGTTCTCAAAGTCGGACTTCAGAGTCGTTAAGGTCAAAAACAGCGTCGCTGTGAACAAATCGAAGAAACACCTTCAGTTCACCCTCGAAGACGGAACCGGCACAGACCGCACAAATCTGAGCGGAATTCATGAATACTATGAGCCGGAAGAGCTGATCGGAAAGACCTGCGTCGCGATTGTCAACCTGCCTCCCAGAAAGATGATGGGCATCGACTCCTGCGGCATGCTGATCTCCGCTCTCCATGAGGAAAACGGCGCCGAAGGGCTGAACCTCCTCATGCTCGACGACAGGATTCCGGCTGGAGCTAAGCTGTATTAATTGTTCTTGTGCCTCTGCGCATTAGAGTTCATACCTGCTAAAGCGCGCGAAATATAATTATTGCATTGCAAAGACGGGCTGACCAATTTTGGGGTCAGCCCGTCTTTATACAGTCAGTCAATTTTGCTTTTTAACGATACTTAGCGAAACAATGGGTTACAGACACATTCTGTAGATTGCTTCAACGTCTTCCTGATACAGAGGCTTCATGCCGTTCAGACACTCAGCTGTGCCGTCTCGGCCGTGAGCAACCTTGGCTGCCATATGGCCAAAATGCTCATCAGTGATATTGAGCTTTGTCAGCGTATCAGTCAAACCAAGAGACTGGTACAGGAATTTCTTTGTCGCCTCAATCGCCTGACGCGCAATCTCCATGTCAGACATGTCACCGCAGATGCCGAACACATTCTTGCCGAACTGAACATATTTGGGCAGCGTGCGGTCATCGAGACAGTATTCCATCCATCGAGGCGTCAGAATGGCAAGTCCAAGACCGTGGGTGATGTCATACTGCGCCGACAGCTCATGCTCCATCGGGTGGCAGCTCCACGGCTGAGGCTTGCGGATAAATCCGTTAATCGCCCACGAAGAAGCCCACATCAGGTTGGCGCGGGCTTCATAGTTGTCCGGCTGCGCCAGCGCAATCGGCGCGTATTTGATCACAGACTTCATCAGCCCTTCCATAAAACAGTCAAGCATATAGAAGCTTTCGTCTTCATGGACGTTGAAGTATGTCTCAAGAACATGGCTCAAAATATCAGCGCTGCCGCACGCCGTCTGATACGCCCCAACCGTGTACGTCAGAGTAGGATCGAGGAATGAAACGCGCGGATACAGATAAGGAGCTGCGCCTCGTCCGTATTTATCCTTTGAATCAAGATTGCTGATGACTCCGATGGCGTCCATCTCAGAGCCTGTCGCCGCAAGGGTTAGAATTGTCGCGATCGGCAGAGCTTTTTCGACAGGCGTCTGATTCATTTTCACGAAGAAGTCCCACGGATCGTGCTCAACGCACGCCGATGCCGCGATCCATTTTGCCGCGTCGATGACAGAGCCGCCGCCCACAGCGAGAACGATGTCAACGCCGTGTTCTTTGCAGATTGCCGCTCCTGCGCGCACAGAGCTGATGCGAGGATTCGGCTCAACCCCAGAAAGTTCACACACATCAAAGCCGCCTTGTGTCAGCTCGGCCATTACGCGGTCATAGAGACCAATTTTTTTGATGGAGCTTCCGCCATATACCAGCAGCACTTTTTTGCCGTAAACTGATAGCTCCGGCGCCAAGCGTGAAAGCTGATTCGGTCCAAAAAGAACCTTTGTGGGGATATCATAGATAAAATTTTGAAGCATAACTTATTCCTCCTTGGTCGTTGCAGAGCGTACTCTCTGTGCATTATGCGTCAAATGCGCCGAACAGAAATAAAAGCATTTTTCTATCGGGTATTCTAGCATGGATTTTAGAACAGAGCTACTGAGGGTAAACAATTTAGGATCAGGAAAGGAGCCGGCGCGCCCTTTTCCCGGAACACCGCGGCTGAAATTGCCTTCCGCGTTGATTTTCCTCAGTCCAGCACTTGATTCAACTAGAGGGCTTTGTTATAATTTTCGTGAAGTTTTTTTCAACAAAAAGATGGCATTATCACTTTAGTGCAATTGCGCCTTTATAAAAGTTCAAGAATAAAATCACTGGAAACGACGCAGACCGACAAAAAGATTCTGACTAATATAGCAGTCCGGACACGGCGGCGGGATTCCCCGTCGCCGTTGTTGATTATGAGCATAGGAGGAGTTCTGATGGACGAACGTGAAGAGCGCAGCCGATACGACTGGCTTGTAGACGAGCTGACGCGGCACGGATACCTTTATTACGTTCTGGACACCCCTGAAATTGAAGACGACGCCTATGACGCACTAATGCGCGAGCTTCTTGCTATAGAAAAAAAACACCCCGGCTGGCTTCGCGGAGATTCGCCGTCGCAGAGGACGGGCGGAGCGCCTCTTGAGGCTTTTGCGAAAGTAGCTCATGAAAAGCCGATGTTAAGCCTTGAAGATGTTTTTTCAAAGGAAGAACTTTTCGACTGGCTGAAGCGCGCCTGTGACGGCGTAGAGCAAACGTGGATTCCGTGGTGCTGCGAGCTGAAAATCGACGGACTTGCTGTGTCGCTGGTATATCAGGACGGGAAGTTCGTTCAGGCGTCAACGCGCGGTGACGGGCATATCGGCGAGGACGTCACCGAGAACTTAAAAACAGTCCGGGATCTTCCGCTGCGCTTGCCTGGAGAGATGAGCGGCACGCTGGAACTGCGCGGCGAAGTGTACATGTCAAAAGAGGGATTTGCCAAGCTGAACGCTGAGCGCGAAGAAGCAGGTTTGCCTCTTTTTGCCAATCCAAGAAACGCTGCAGCCGGAAGCCTGCGCCAGCTGGATCCGGCAATTGCCGCAAAGCGCCGTCTCAGGCTTTTTGTCTACTATATTCAAGACGCAGAAAATCTGGGACTTACAAGCCAGTCGGATATTCTGAATTGGCTGAAAGAAAAAGGATTTCCTGTGCAGTACGCCTGGTCGTGCGCTGCAACACAGGCGGACATTGCAGATTTTATCGACATGTGGAGTGATCAGAGACACTCTCTGCCGTATGCTACGGACGGAGTTGTTCTCAAGGCTGACTGCCAGAGATACTGGAAGATTCTCGGCCAGAATGTAAAAACCCCGAAGTGGGCTGTGGCGTATAAATATCCGCCGGAAGAGCAGAGAACCCGACTGGAAAGCATCGAGATCTCACTCGGCAGGACAGGCGTTCTGACGCCTGTTGCCAATTTGACGCCGGTCCTTATCTCAGGAACAGTCGTCAAGCGGGCGAGCCTTCACAATGAAGATGAAATACAGCGCAAAGACATCCGCGTCGGCGACTTGGTTTGGGTCAGAAAAGCCGGAGAGATTATCCCTGAAATTGTTCGAGTCGACAGAGAAAGCCGAGACGGCACTGAAGAGCCGTTCCTGATGCCTACCGCGTGTCCTGTGTGCGGAGCGTCCGTTGTGAAATTTGCGGATGAAGCGGCTCTTCGCTGTCCGAATAGGTCGTGTCCGGCGCAGCTTGTGCAGGGACTGATCCATTTTGCCTCACGGCAAGGCATGAACATTCAAGGGCTCGGAGACAGCCTTGCAGAACAGCTCGTTCAGACTGGACTCGTCAAGAAGTTCAGCGACCTCTACTCCTTGACGCCTCAATCACTCGCCGCGCTGAAGCGCATGGGCACAAAATCTGCAGAGAAGATCGTTGCAGCAATTCAAGCCTCCAAGCAGCGCCCATTAAAATTTCTGCTGACAGCGCTCGGGATCAGAGAGGTGGGGTACGGCGTAGCGCAGGAACTGGCGCGCACTTTTAAGACGCTTGACGAAATTGCACAGGCTGATGAAGAGAAGCTCGCGTCTGTGGGCGGCGTCGGAAGCGTCATCGCCCAGTCAATAAAGAATTTTTTCAGCGAGCCGCACAATATCGCCATGATAGAAGAGCTGCGCCGTGCTGGAGTTCGCATGGAGAGCGATTCTCAGGGCAGCGGGCTCACGCTTCTTGCCGGCAAGACATTCGTCTTTACCGGTGAACTCTCGCGCATGACGCGTTCTGAAGCTCAGGCCCTTGTCACTGGACTTGGAGGGAAAGCCGCTTCATCCGTCAGCAAAAAAACGTCCTTTGTCGTTGAGGGAGCAGATGCCGGAAGCAAGGCAGAAAAAGCACGAAGCCTTGGCGTGCCTCTGCTGAACGAAGAGGATTTCATGAAAATGATAAATGAACTAACACAATCGCAAAGTGAGTCTGGAGGAAATGATAATGCCTAAACTGACGCAGGATGAAGTCCTGAAGATTGGTAAACTTGCCCGTCTTGAAATTGCAGAGGAAGAGCTTGAAAGCCTTTCCAATCATTTTAACAGCATTCTCGACTACTTCACAAAGCTGGAAGAGCTCGACCTCAGCGCCGTCGACCCGTTCACAGTTGACGACGCCGCGTCCATGAGAATGCGCGAAGACACCGTAACGAAAAATACCATGCGCGACGCAATTCTTGATCAGTCTCCCTCGCGCGACGGTGACTTTATCCGTGTTCCTAAAATTGGAGGCGACAAATAATGGAACTGTACAGACTTTCAGCCGCTGAAATTGTCAAAGGTCTGAACGACAAACAATTTACCTGCCGCGAGGTTGTGAGTTCATGCCTCGAGCACATAAAAGCATTGGAGCCACAGCTGAACGCCATGCTCTGCGTCGCGCAGGAGCAGGCAATGGAAGACGCAGCGCGCGTTGACGCCGAAATAGCGAAGGGAACTGCTAAAGGCGCGCTCCTCGGTGTTCCAGTCATCGTCAAGGACAACATCTGCACGTCGTCAATGCCCACGACGTGCGCCAGCAAAATCTTGAAAGACTGGGTGCCGCCTTATGACGCTACTGTGATCACCCGCTTAAAGGATGCCGGTGCAATTATCCTCGGCAAGACAAACTGCGACGAGTTCGCCATGGGCGGATCAACCGAAAACTCTGCATATGGGCCAACGAAAAACCCGTGGGATACCAGCCGCGTGCCCGGAGGGAGTTCGGGCGGCAGCGCCGCGGCGGTCGCCGCCGGATACGCCCCCCTTTCGCTTGGCAGCGACACGGGCGGATCAATCAGACAGCCTGCGGCGTTCTGCGGCATTTACGGAATGAAACCGACGTACGGGCAAGTTAGCCGTTACGGACTCGTCGCGTTCGCATCATCGCTCGATCAAATCGGCCCGTTTGCCCGCACCGCAGAGGACATGAAGCTCGTTATGTCAGTCATCTGCGGTTTTGATGAAAAAGACTCCACGAGCGAAGATCGTCCTGCCCCTGATTTCGCCTTGGGGACGGAGCCGCTCAAAGGCAAAAAGATCGGTGTTTTGACAAAGCTTGTCGCCGGAAAACTGACGCCTGAACTTGAGGCGGCGATGAACGCAAAAATAGAGCAGTGCCGCGCACTGGGAGCAGAAATTGAAGAAGTCTCTCTGCCTGTTTCACTGGAGTACGGTCTGGCATGCTACTACATTCTGGCTCCTGCAGAGGCAAGTTCCAACCTTGCGCGCTACGACGGCGTCCGTTACGGCATGGCGCATGCCGATGCGCGGTCGCTGATAGAACTGTACGTCAAGACGCGCAAAGAAGGCTTCGGCGCTGAAGTCAAGCGCCGTATTCTGACCGGAACGTACGTTTTAAGCTCAGGTTTCTATGATGCCTATTATCTGACAGCGCAGAAAGTCCGCAAGGTCATTAAGAATGAGTTTAGAGAAGCTTTTAAGGCCGTCGACGCGATCCTGCTTCCCGCCTCGCCGACACCGGCGTTCAAGATCGGAGAAATGAGCGATCCTCTGACGATGTACATGGCTGACATTTTCACGATCCCCGTCAACATGGCAGGACTGCCGGGAATATCGTTTAACACCGGCTTCAGCACCGAAGGGCTGCCGCTTGGAATGCAGCTCATCGGGCCGCGCTGGGCAGACGCTTCAATCCTTGAAATGGCAGCCGCGCTTGGCTCTGATATGGAAGGACGCATTGCTGATGGAGGCGATCGCTAATGGCACTTGAGTTTACGACAGTAATAGGGCTGGAGATTCACATCCAGCTGAACACAAAAACAAAAATCTTCTGCGGCTGTTCTACCGATTATATCGGCGCTGTGCCGAACACAAATGTGTGCCCGCTGTGCACAGGCCAGCCCGGCACGCTGCCCGTCATGAACAAAAAAGTCGTCGAGTACGGCGTCCTCGGCGGCTTGGCGCTTCATTGCTCAATCAACAAAATCACGCGCTTTGACCGCAAAAACTACTTCTACGCCGACCTTCCCAAAGCGTATCAGATTTCCGAGTTTTATATGCCCCTCGCAGAAAAAGGTTATCTGACTGTGACAGGAGACGACGGACAGCCGCACCGCATCGGCATTACGCGTCTTCACCTTGAAGAGGACGCAGGCAAACTGGTTCATGGCGCCGCCGACGGGCGCATTGTCGGCTCTGTTCAGTCGTTTGTCGACTACAACCGCTCCGGGGTGCCTCTTGCAGAGGTCGTTTCAGAGCCCGATATCACCTCGCCGCGCGAGGCGAAAGAGTATGTCGCAGCCATGCGTCAGCTCGTCCGTTATCTCGGCATTTCTGACGGCGATATGGAAAAAGGCTCAATGCGCGTTGACGCAAATATCTCGCAGAAAGTCTCTGACGGTCGCTGGGGCAACCGCGTAGAGATCAAAAACATGAACTCGCTGAAAGCCCTTGAGCGCGCGCTTGAATATGAGACGCTGCGCCAGAGAGATCTTCTTTTAAGAGGGGAGACGATCACTCAGGAAACGCGCAACTGGGACGATGCAGACGGCATCACAACGCCGTCGCGCAGCAAAGAAGAGTCGAACGACTACCGCTATTTCCCCGAGCCTGACCTTCCGCCTCTGATCCTGTCAGATGAGTACATTGAATCCATGCGCGCGGCCCTTCCTGAACTTCCCGACGCAAAACGCCAGAGATTCCTCGACGAGTATAAAATTCCGCTTGAAGATGTTTTGATTTTGACGGAAAACCGCGCCCTTGCAGATTATTATGAACAGACAGCAAAAATGTGCAGCGATCCCGCCCGCGCTTCCAACTGGGTGCGCACAGATCTCCTGCGCGTTCTCAAAGAGCAGGATAAAGACATTTCAGAAGCGCCTGTCAGCGCCGAAACGCTCGCTGAGCTGATTAAGCTGATTTCGGGCAAAAAGATTTCCACCACTGCGGCAAAAGACGTCTTTGACACGCTTGCGCGCGAGCGCATGACACTTGAAGAGGCGATGAAAGCCTGCGGAGTGCAAACTGGCACAGTTGACGGCAGCAAGCTGGACGCGGTCATCAAAACTGTAGTTGAAGCAAACGCCGATGTCGCAGAAATTATCCGCGCAGGACAGGATAAAAACGATAAAAAGCTGAAGTTCCTCATGGGACTTGTCATGAAGGAGTGCCGCGGTCAGGCAAAGCCCGCTGACGTCTCAAAAGCTTTGAGCGATTTTTTCCAAAAGGGGAGTGTTTAAGCTCCTCTGAATCTGGTACAATAGCGGAGTATTGTTTTATAATTTGAAAAGAGATTGTGCTCACGCAGAAATCATCTGAGGAGGTTGCAGAGAAAATGGGACTTAAAACAGAAGACATCAGAAGCATTGCTTTAGTTGCTCACGGCGGCGCCGGCAAAACGACACTTGCTGAGACTCTGCTTTTTGACGCTGGTGTCACAACCCGCATGGGAAGCGTCGAAAGCGGCAACACTGTTTCCGATTTCTCCAATGAGGAGCAGAAGCGCCAGATTTCCATCAGCACGTCTCTTCTGAATTTTGATCACAAAGGCAAGAAAGTATTTGTCCTTGATGTTCCCGGTTTTGCCGACTTCAGCGGCGATCTTCGTTCCTCGCTGCGCGTTTCCGGTTCTGCTGTCATGCTTGTCAGCGCTGTTGACGGAGTTGAAGTCCAAACAGAAAAAGCATGGGAATTCGCCAAAGAATTCGAGACTTCTACAATCTTCTTTGTCAACAAAATGGACAGAGAAAACGCTGACTACAATAAAACGTTTGAGGATATCCGCAATGAACTGACGAAAGGCGCATATCGCTTTATGCTTCCTATCGGCAGCGCCGAGACATTTAAGGGCGTCGTCGACGTTCTGAAGGACATCGCTTACGTCTATTCCGACGCGTCAGGAAAATTTGAAGAGCACGAAATTCCTGAGGACATGATCAACGACGCGCACCGCGCGCGCGGCTACCTCGTCGAGGCGATCGTTGAAGAAGACGAAGAGATGATGATGCGCTACCTCGACGGAGAAGACATTCCCATCGAAGAGCTCCTTCCCGTGCTTCACCGCTGCATTTACAAGTGCAAAATCTTCCCGGTTATGCCCGGTTCCGCCAAGAACAACATCGGCGTAAAACAGCT
>JAXEJY010000010.1:0-6293 GCA_034101315.1 Pyramidobacter sp. | reverse complement strand
CTTCAACAAACGCCTCGGCGTCACCGGCGTCGTGCTCAGCAAGCTCGACGGCGATGCCCGCGGCGGAGCGGCCCTGGCCGTGCTGGCCGCCACCGGCGTGCCGGTCAAGTTCGCCGGCGTCGGCGAAGGACTCGACGCCATGGAGCAGTTCGACCCCCGCCGCATGGCAGAGCGAATCATGGGCATGGGCGACATGGTCGGACTCGTCGAGAAAATCCAGCAGGCGACCACACAGGCAGACGCCGAAAAAATGGCGCAGAGCTTCAAGAAGAGCCGCCTCACCATGGACGACATGCTCGCACAGTTTGAGCAGATTGAGAAAATGGGCCCCCTCGACAAAGTCATGGAAATGCTTCCCGGCGGACTCAGCAGCAAAATCAAAGACCTGCCCCCCGACGCGCTCGACTCGCGGCGCGTCACCCGCATGAAAGCGATCATCCAGTCCATGACAAAAGCCGAGCGCAGCGACCCTTCAATCATCAAAGGGAGCCGCCGCCGCAGAATCGCTCAGGGCTCAGGCACGACCGTCCAGATGGTCAACCAGCTCCTCAAGCAGCACGAGCAGATGTCCCAGCTGTGGAAGCGCTTCGGCAAGCTCGGCAAAAAAGGCATGATGTCAGGACTCGGCGGAATGTTCCGCCGCTAAAGAGCGAAAATTCCTTTCAGAGGATTTTTCATAGAAGAAATTCAATATTTTTCCAGGAGGTGTTGTACTCATGGCAGTAAGAATTCGTCTCGCGCGTCACGGCCGTAAGAAACTTCCTTTCTATCGTCTCGTCGTTGCAGATTCACGCAGCCCCCGCGACGGCCGTTACATCGAACAGATCGGAACCTACGATCCCATGAAGGATCCCGGTGAGATCGTCGTCGATACCGAAAAAGCCGTCAAATGGCTTCGCAACGGAGCTCTTCCGTCCGATACCGCCCGCGCTCTTCTCAAGAAGTCCGGCGTATGGGATAAGTTCAGCGAAAAGGGCGAGTAAGCAGTATGGACTACGCCGCATTGGTCAAGCTCATCGCCTCTTCCCTCGTGACGAAGCCTGATGCCGTCGCCGTTACCTCATCGCAGGAAAACGGCGCCCTGTGCATCCTCATCCACGTCGCAGAAGAAGACACCGGCAGAGTCATCGGACGCCGCGGCGCGACAATTAACGCCATTCGCCAGATTGTCCGCGTCGCCTCCGTCAAGAGCGGTGAGAACGTCGAAGTCGACGTGGCAGAGACAGAGGACAGAAACGCTCCTGAGGCGTCAGATTAAGCCGATGACAGACGCAGCCAGAGTCGTTATCGCACAGGTTCTGGACGCGCACGGCATCAAAGGACAGATCAAAATCCGTCCTCTGACAGATTTTCCGGAACGCTTCCTTTCCATGAAAGAAGCGTCATTCTATCGCCGCGGAACCTTCGTCGCCGCATGCGAAATTACAGGCGTCCGCGAAGTTCCGGCGCAGAACTGCATGTTCATGAACCTCGCCGGAGTTGAAAACCGCGACCAGGCAGAGACGTTCAAAGGATGCACCATCGAAATATCAAAAGATGAGCGCGTCCCCCTTGAAGAAGGCGAGTACTGGATCAGCGATCTTATCGGGCTTTCTGCCTGCGACGATCAGGGAAACGCCCTCGGCGTCGTCAAAGACATTTTCGACACCGGCGCTTCCGACATGATGGAAATAGCCGACAGCGAAGGCAAAGTTCATCTGATTCCCCTCATCCCCGAATTTTTCGTCCGCGCCGACCTCGACGCGCGCTGCGTGATCCTTCATCTTATCGACGGGCTGTGGGAACAATGAACGTCACCGTGATCACCGCCTTTCCCGATTTTCTTGACAGCTTCCGCAGCACAAGCATCGTCGGCAGAGCCATTGAAAAAGGGCTCATCAGCGTGTCCGTCTGCAACCCCCGCGACTTTGCCGAGGGAAATTACAGACAGATTGACGATTACAGTTTCGGCGGCAACGGCGGAATGACCCTTATGCCCGAACCGCTTCAAAGAGCGCTCGACGCCGTTGCCAAGCCCGGCGCAAAAGTCCTCTTCCCCACGCCGCAGGGAGCAGTCCTGACACAGGACCTCGTCGAAGCCCTTTCAAAAGAAGAGCACATCGTCATCATCTGCGGCCACTACGAAGGACTCGATGAGCGATTCATCGAAAAAAGAGTTCATCAGGAGTTTTCCATCGGCGACTACGTCCTCACGGGCGGCGAACTGCCCGCCATGGTCCTTATTGACGCTCTTTCGCGCCTCGTTCCCGGCGTCGTCGGCAACAGCCATTCCGTTCAGGACGATTCATTCTACAACGGAATGCTCGACACCCCCCACTACACCCGTCCTGCCGTTTGGGAAGGACAGCCCGTCCCCGCCGTCCTCACGTCAGGCGACGACCGCAAGATCGAACACTGGCGCCGGCGCGCCGCCGCGCTTCGGACGCTTTCACGCCGTCCCGACTTGCTCAGCCGCGCCAACGTCATGGACTATCTGGAAGACGAAATGTACGTGGGAGTCGTATTGCCCGATGACGGCAGCGTATCAGAC
Organism: Pyramidobacter sp.; assembly: GCA_034101315.1. GTDB lineage: Bacteria > Synergistota > Synergistia > Synergistales > Dethiosulfovibrionaceae > Pyramidobacter. The sequence goes on along the minus strand of JAXEJY010000010.1, from coordinate 3,763 downwards.
GACCTGCGCGTCCTGTCGCGCGTCAGCGCCGCCTACGGCGCCGCGCGCCTGATTGCCGCGCCGTCGTCGCCCGACGGGTACGAACAGCTCTGCGCACGCGCGCAAGCAGAAAACGTCAAGTGCGTCCCCACCCTCAGCCGCATGACCGAGTGGGCGTCGCGCAAAAAACACGGGCGGCTTCTCATCGTCGCAGCCGAAGCGCCGGACGGAATACCGTGGATGGAAGCAAAACGCCGCATCGTCGAAGCGCAAGGCCCCGTCCTCATCCTGTTCGGAGGCTGTCCCAGCCGCGGCGACGTCATCAGAATGCGCCCGCAGCAGAGCGGAGGCGGAGAGCTGCCCCGCACCGCCCTTATCACCGCAGCATTGGACCGATTTTTCGGTTCCAGATAACATCATAAGAAGCAGGGAGGTAAACAGATATGGATCCCAGAGTAAGTCTCATAGAGCAGAAGTACATCAAGAGCGACATTCCTGAATTCCGTGCTGGTGACACCGTCCGCGTGCACGTGAAAGTCAAGGAAGGAAACCGTGAGCGTCTTCAGGCTTTTGAAGGCGTCGTAATTGCCCGCAAGCACGGCGGAGCTTCCGCGACGTTCACCGTCCGCAAGATCTCCAACGGCGTCGGCGTCGAGCGTATTTTCCCGCTCTACTGCCCCAGCATCAACCGCATCGAAGTCAAGCGCCTCGGCCGCGTCCGCCGCGCCAAACTCTACTATCTCCGCAAACTCAGCGGAAAGAGCGCCCGCATCAAAGAGCGCCGCGTTTAATGACGCACAAAAGCAGATTCGAAAAAACCGCATGGTTTTCTCCGAATCTGCTTTTTTTATGCGCGCATTTTTTCGGGACTAAAAAACAGGACGGCAGGAACTGATACAGTTCCTGCCGTCCTGTTTCTGTGATGGGAGGGATGGTGTTGCGAATGCGACTTTTGCCCTTTTGTACAGCACTCTTCAAAGGCCCTGTACTTATCCGAGTGCACGTACATTGTACCGCCAAGCGCCTGGGCGCAACAGCGGAAAACTACGCAAACTGCCGTCAGTAAAATTACGGGCGGCAGTACGTTATAAGAGATTCATGCACTTCGCACTCTGTCAGAGATTTGAGAAACAGAAAAGCACTTCTCTTTTTCCGTTTGACTGTGCTTTGGGGTGACGCGATCTTACAGGAAAATGCAGAGCCTTTCTTGTTTGAGCCCCGATGACAGTTACACCAATTTTACGCCCTCGACTACAGTATTACTTTATTAAGCAGCTCCTGATAACTATCTACGTGGTCATAGGTCACAAGCCCATCCGACAACTTTGCAAACAGTTTTTTGGCGCAGTCAATTTTGCATTTTTCAATTGGGCGCAAACTCAGACTTTCCATGGTTCCCTTAGTCTCCGCAACAAAGTATATATGCCTGACCGCCCCCTCACGGAAAACGATAGCCCAATCGGGGGAATAGTGACCAACCGGTGTAGGAATATAAAAGCCCTTAGGCAGTTTTGCATAGATGAACACTTCTTCTGCGCCGTCAAGTTTTTCCGCAAACTGACGTTCAACGCTCTTTTCGGCTGTACCGTCAGTGAAAACGTAATCCTGAATTGCCTTTTTAGCGAGATACGCCTTGTCCATCGTCAGATTATGCTTTTCAGCGGTGAAAATACTGCTGTCGTAACTGCCTTCAATGGTATCATAAGTTATATGCTCCACAATCATTGCAGCCTTTTGTTCATTGATCAGCCGTGTTACTTTTGCGATAAACTCCCTTGGATTACTTCGGTACATCGCGAAAGTTCCTGGTTGAATTTCTTTTAGAATTGCCGCCACAGTACGCCGTGTAAGCACCGTTCCTTCAGCTATTTTGCCGAGCAGGTCATATGCAATCTGGCTTGTACGGGCATGTTTCAGCGTCGCAGTTTTGCTCTTCGAGTCATAGAAACTGGAACGTCCGTGAACCATATCGGCACTCAGAACATCCCTTTGTTCCGCCGATGTTACAGTATACTGCAGCTGGCTTACATACAGCTCATGGTCAATATGCGCAGCAGCTTTCCTGATCAGTTCTTCCGAGTCGAAATCAACCGTATAAGCATACTTATGGTTGATCGTCGTCCACAGTTTTTGGAATTCAGTTTTCTCAAAGCGCTCGTTCAGAGGATTCTCCAGAACCTTGGGCTTATTCGCATCCTCAAACATAGCTTTCAACAGACTGTCGTCATAAATTGCCTGAACCAAAACATGAACGCCTTCTTCAATAGGCTTCAATATCTCTGGCACGGGCGCCAAATTTCCAGCCTGCATATCCTCCCGATATTCCTGAGTGACATTATCCTCTTCGTCTACATAGTTATTGCGAACTAAGTACTGATGGATAGCCCAAGCCTGACGGTCGTCCACTTTGATCGTCTGTCCGTGAAGTTTAATGCTCCTGCCTGAGAAATACTCAATCGTTGCTTTGCGAGGACGGTCATACAAGACAGCCTCCGTCTGCGATTGCAGCCCCTCCACAAAAGCGGCATAACTCTCGCTCGCAATAACAGTCAGAACATTTACATTCTGAACCCTGTCACCCAAGGTTTCCGAATCCATACGGTTTCCTCTCTGATTTACGCACAAACGCAGGCCGCGCCCAACTTCCTGTCGTTTCTGGGCAGCACTGTCACTGTGCTTCAATGTGCAAATCTGGAATACATTCGGATTGTCCCAGCCTTCGCGCAGAGCAGAATGCGAAAAAATAAAACGAGTCGGTTCCTCAAAAGAGAGCAGCCGTTCCTTGTTCTTCAAAATCAGATCATAAGCCGAAATATCATCTGACAAATCAGAGCCCCGCTTGACAGAGCTATTTGCCATTCGCCCTTTTTTATCAATGCTGAAATATCCCTTATGGACATCATGGACATCAACAGAATCCAGATAGGCTGTATATTCTGTGTCAAACAGAGTTCTGTGCTCATTCATAACAGAGATGTATTCCTGAGATGAGATTTGTCAAGGATGTTTTCTCTTTAGAAATACAGCTATTTTTTCGAATTATATTACAGCGATAGCAAACACAATATTTGAGTTTTTATCCTAATAGTGCTATACTGTAGGTAGTTATGATTTTCCTTGAATGGAGGCATAGGAATGAAAGTAAGCTATAAAAAACTCTGGAAAATGCTAATTGATCAAGATATGAAAAAAAGAGATTTAGAAAAAGCTGCTGGAATTAGTCATTATACTATCAATAAATTAAACCACGGCGACAATGTAACCACGGATGTTTTGGGAAAAATCTGCATGGCATTGAATTGCACAATAGATGACATCATGGAATTTGTTGACGAATAAGTTTGAAAATAAAAATGGGCTTTCTTAAAAAGCAATCTGTTTTGTAAAAGAATCCTCAAGTATAGGAGTTGAAGATATGTCATACCAAAGCGAAGCAGCTCTTGAACAGCAATTTATAGAGCAACTAAATAAACAGGGATACAATCCTGTGTCTATTCCTGATTACGATGCACTACTCGAAAATTTCAAAATACAATTTGCAGCCTTCAATGCGGCAAAGTATAATGGTCTCCCTAGTCAACACAAAAATTATTTGAGTTATTGTGAACTTGACGAGACAGCTTAAGCGGCAAATTTGCTGGCGTAAACTTCATCAGGCGTCTTGTAGTTAAGAGCTTCGTGAGGACGCTTTCCGTTAGAGCGAGCAAGATAGTCTCTGATTGCTTTTTTCAATTCTCTAGGAGACTTAAATTCGTTGATGTAAATCAGCTCAGTCTTCAGACTG
>JAXEJY010000009.1:0-2292 GCA_034101315.1 Pyramidobacter sp. | reverse complement strand
CCTCGTCGACTGGGTATCGCTCGAAGCAGCACACGCCGGCGCTCATGCCGCCCAGTGGGCTGCCGGAGCGCGTCCTGCTCCTGCCGCGATACCAGCACACGCCGGAGACGGCGTGCGCTACGTTCTTCCGCAGACCGTAACGACAGGACAGCCCGTCTCCCTTTCACTGCGCGTTCTTTCTCCGAGCAGAAACAAATCGCTCGTCGTCACCGCCGGAGGACGGGAAATTCTGCGCCGGAAACAGATCCTCCTCCACCCGGCGGAGATGGCGCATATAGAGCTTGGCGCGGACAGCCTGAACGGCTGCACAGAGCTGGAGGTGTCGGTCAAATGACAGCACAGACAACTGAAAAGCGGGAATACACCTGTATCGTCTGCCCGAACGGGTGTCCTCTTCAGACAGAGGTGACAGCGGACGGAGCGCCGCGGCTTGTATCCGTGACGGGCAACCTGTGCCCGCGCGGCGAGGCGTGGGTCAGACAGGAAATTGAAAACCCCGTGCGCACAATCTCAACCAATGTGCTCATCACAGGCGGAACATTGCCCGTTGCCAGCGTAAGAACCCTCGACTCCGTGCCGCTGAAAGACATCATGGCAGTGCGCGAAAGCCTGAAGCGCGTCGTCCTCAAAGCCCCCGTTCACATCGGCGACCTCGTGACCGATTGCCCCGCAGGAGTTCCCTGCCGCGTCATCGCCACGCGGAACATTCCGGCAAAAAAGTAATATCAGCACATGCCGCAAATCCTGTTTTTACAGCGATTTAACCGGCAACAAAGTTTTTCTATTCCGAAAGAAGGTGCATTATCACTTTCTTTCGGAATAGAGAGGATCTTCTGATGCTCTTTCGCCCCCGAAGCCAATGACAAAACAGCGGCACGAACTGCGTTCAGTTCGTGCCGCTGTTTTATACATTCAGACTGTTTTCGTGAATGAGGAAATAGCGCAGTCCCATCGTGGCAATCCCGTTTTCGCTGCGCCGCAGCCTGATGTTGTCTCCGACGATGATAATTTTTCTGAAAGAGTCAGAAATACTCGTCAAAGACCGCTGCTCTTGAGCGGTCTTCTCAGGGGAATTCATCGCGAAAGCGGACTGAATGTAATATTTTTCGCTCCCTCTGCTCGCGATAAAATCGACTTCAAGCCGTTTCTTTTTTCTCTTGCCCGCTCCGTCCGTTTCATAGTGCTCAACAACGCCAACGTCAATTTTATAGCCGCGGATGCGCAATTCATTATAGATGATGTTTTCCATAATGTGAGTAACTTCCACTTGGCGAAAGTTCAATCTGGCATTACGAAGTCCAATATCTTCAAAATAATATTTTGCAGGAGAGCCGATATACCGTTTCCCTTTTATATCAAAGCGTTTTGCTCTGCTGATTAAAAAAGCATCCTCGAGGTAGTCGATATAGTTTTTCAACGTTTTATCGCTGATCGACTTGTTCTTAACGCTTTTTATCGTTTTCGCCAGCTTTGCGGTATTCGTCAGACTGCCGACAGCAGACGCCAGGATGTCAACCAGCTCTTCCAGCTCTTCTTTGTTGCGGATCTTATTTCTATCGACGATGTCTGAAAGATACACTTTCTGAAACAGCGAGGTTAAATATTCTACTTTATCCTCAACGGTTTCCATCGACAGCACAAGCGGCAAGCCGCCGTAGCTGAAATAATCGTCCCACGCTTCGTCCTCCGAGCCGGCATAAACAGAGTAAAATTCCCGAAAAGAGAGCGGATATACGCGGACTTCATCGCCGCGTCCTCTGAACTCAGTGATGACATCCGAGGACAAGAACTTTGAATTGCTTCCAGTCACATAGATGTCCGCATTGCGAATATGGAGAAAGCTGTTGAGCACATCTTCAAACTCTTCTAAAAGCTGAACTTCGTCGAGAATAATATAATATTGTCCGTTGTCAGCAATTCTGCTTTTGACGTAACGAAGCATTGCGTCAGGGTCTCGCAGTTCTTTGTTGCTGCGGTCATCCAACGCAATTTCGATAATATGACTGTTGTCCACGCCGCTGCTGACAAGATGATCGTGAAACAGATTGAACAGAAGATACGACTTGCCGCAGCGCCGTACGCCGGTAACAACCTTAATCAGCCCGTTGTGTTTTTTACGAATCAGTTTGTTCAAGTAGATATCCCGCTTGATGTTCATGCGCTCCTCCTATTCCGAAAAAAGGTGCATTATCACCTTCTTTCGGAATAGATTATGTCCGAGCAGAATAAAAATGTCAATTATCAACAAAAGCCGGAATCGAAAGCGGCCGCGCCCCGGTAGATTACGGCATT
>JAXEJY010000008.1:0-3054 GCA_034101315.1 Pyramidobacter sp. | reverse complement strand
AAGACCTCGCGCGCATCGCCAGAGAAAAAGGCATCAGCCTTGCCGAGGTTTTACAGTCCATCCCGACAGACTTCTAATCAGCGCGCACTCACATTGAAACGACAACGAGCACGGCGAACGCAAAGCGTTCGCCGTGCTCGTTGTTTACAGTACAGCCGTGTCTTATTCTGTTTCTGTTTTAGCAGTATCCGATTTCCGCGGCGACGATCATAAACACGACGCCGACGGCGAAGAAGATAAATGTCAGAGGCAGGATGAAACGTTCCCACTTGAAGAAAGGAACGCGTCCAAGTCCCAGAGCCAGCAGAAGGACGCCGAGGAGCGGCGTGCAGAGGTTGGTGATGCCGTCGCCGAACTGATAGGCGAGGATTGCTGTCTGCGCTTCAATGCCGACGATCTGGGCAATAGGAAGCACGATGGGCATGACGATCAGCGCTTTGCCGGAACCGGACGGGATGAACAGGTTAATGACGCCGATGACGATGAGGATTCCGACAGCGCAGACAACCGATGAAAGTCCGCTGAGCGGGCTGGCGAGATAATAGACGATCGTGTCAAGGACTTTAGCGTTCGTCAGTATCCACGAAATGCCGTACGCAACGCCCATGATGAAGCATCCGCCGGTCATGTCGGAAGCGCCTTTCAAAAATGTTTCCGCCGTTCCGTTGACGCCAAGTCCGCTGACAGCGCCGGCAATTATGCCGATGAGGAGGAAAATCGCGCCGAGGTGGGTAAATCCCCAGCGCCAGTTGACAGCGCCGAACACATACAGACAGATTCCGCCGACAAGAGCCAGAAGCACAATGCAGTGCTTGAACGTGAACGGCTGCGATTCAAAGTCCTCGGCCTTAAACGCGAGGTCTGAGACATCGGTGTCGGCGACAAGGCTCTTTGACGGATCTTTTCTCACTTTCGCCGCGTAGCGGAGGATATAGATCAGGCACATCAGAGGAATCACAGCGAACATCGCGGCGCGAAGCCCGAATCCTGAATAGATATCGAGTCCTGCAATGGTCTGAGCGACAGCGACGGTAAACGGGTTTGACGGGCCGCAGGTAAATCCGGAAATCGCGCCGACAACCGCCGTGGCAACGCCGACAATCGGATCATATCCAAGCCCGAGCGCAATGGAAATAGCAATAGGAATAAACGGAATCGAGCCCTCGATAAAACCTAAAAAACCGCCCATCAGCGCGAAAATATAGAACAGGACAATGAGGATAAGGTTTCCTCGTTTCAGACCGACTTTTTTGATGACGCGTGAAATCGCGACGTTCAGCGCGTTCGACGCCTGAATGCACGCCAGCCCGCCGCCGATGAGCAGAGCGACGATGATGAGGTTGACGGCGTTGATCATGCCGGCAGGAACTGCCATGAAAATATCAAACAGCTGAGCGGGGCTGGACTCGATAAACGCAAAGCTCTCCGGATTGACGACAGAACGTCCGTTCACCACGGCTCTCTGATACGTTCCGGCAGGGATAATCCACGTCAGCGCGGCGGCAAAGACAATAATGAAAAACAGCAGAGCGACGGAGTTCAGAGGTTTCTTTTTCTTTGGTGCATTCACAGTCATTACAGTTCTCCCCTTTCAGATTCAGCTTCAACATTCAGCGTGTTGAGCAAATTGACAGCACAGCAGACATGAACTTGGACGCCGCAGCAGAGCGCTTCAGGATTCAGCGAGAAATAAGGGCTGTGGAGGGGCGCCGGAGCGTCGCCGCTGCCGACTCCAAGCCAGAAAAACGCGCCCGGAATCCTTTCAAGATACGCGCCGCAGTCCTCGGAAGTCATTGCCGGCTCGTCGGTAAAAATGACGTTTTCCTTTCCAAGCGCACCCTGACAGATTTGCGCCACAGCGCGCGCAATTGCTTCGTCGTTGATGCACGGCGCGTAGCCGACACCGCGCTCGCACTCCGCCGCGCAGCGGTTCGCCGCGGCGATTCCCTGCGCCAGCTCCTGAACTCTTCTGTTCAAAAGTTCGCGGACTTTTGCGCTGAACGTCCTGATTCCGCCGGAAATGCACGCTTTTTCAGCGACAGCGTTCCAGACCGAGCCGGGCGTTTCAACAGAGCCGACTGACAGAACGCACGTCTCCAATGCGCTCACCTCGCGCGTCGGCAGCATGTGAATCGCGCTGATCAGCTCTGCCATGGCGGGAACCGGATCGACAGCGTTCTGCGGCTGCGCGCCGTGGCCGCCTTTGCCGCGCAGAGTAATTCGAAAGACGTCGCTTGAAGCGCAGGCATTGCGCCGCGCGACAGACACTTTGCCCACCGGCAGCGCCGGCTGAACGTGCATGATAAGGCACGCATCCACGCCGGCCAGAACGCCCTGCTGAACCATAAACCCCGCGCCGCCCTCGCCGCCGTACCCGGCAGCTTTTACTTTTTCGCGCGCAGCCTCAGGAATTCCCTCTTCTGCGGGCTGGAATACAAATTTGATTTTCCCGCAAAAAGCCTCTTTATGGCGGCTCAGCACGCGGGCGGCGGCAAGGAGCATTGTCACGTGAGCGTCGTGGCCGCAGGCGTGCATCTTTCCATCAGTCAGCGATTCGTATCCCGTTTTTGCCAGCTCACGGACAGCAAGACAGTCCATGTCCGCGCGGATCATCAGCGTTTTTCCCGGTTTGCCCGAGTCAAGAACGCCGACAACACCCGTTAGCGCCACGTTTTCAGTCACTTCCGCGCCGCACGCGCGCAGCCAGTCTGCCGCGATTTTCGCCGTCCGGTATTCGCAGAAGCCCTCTTCTGGGTGCTGATGAAGATCTTTGAACACCGCGAAAATTTCGTCTTTCAAGTCTTGAATTTCGTCAAAAAACACTCCGTTCACGCCTGCTCCTCCTTTCAATCAGGACCGTTCATCGCATGCGGCGGCAAATGCCTCGAAAATCTGCGCCTGCAGGGCGTCTTTGTACATCATCTCAGGATGCCACTGCACGGCGAGCGCAAAGCGGGCGCCGGGGACATACGCGCTCTCAACCAGCCCGTCGCCGTCGCTCAGCGCCCCGGGGCGAAGCTCCGGCGCAAGCTGTTTCACGGCCTGATGATGGAA
>JAXEJY010000007.1:0-3123 GCA_034101315.1 Pyramidobacter sp. | reverse complement strand
GGATTGCTGTGACGGACGTTTCGTTGTACAGGCTGACGTTGCCGGAGACAACAGGGCAGTCAAGAGCTGCGCAGGCGCTTGCCATTCCCTCAACGCTGCGCGAAAGCACCCAGTAGTGAGTGGGCTTTTCAGGCGATGGGAAGTTGAGGCAGTTTGTCAAACCGCCAGGGACAGCCCCGGCGACGGCAAGAGCGCGGCAGGAGCGCGCGACCAGATTCTGAGTTGCGCGCTCGGGGTCAAGCTCGCAGCCCCATGGATCAGCTTCCATGCTGACCGCGCACAGGCGTCCCGTCTCGGTGACTCTGAATACGCTTACGGGAGAACCAGGGCCGACGACGGTGTTCGTCTGAACCATGGAGTCATACTGGACATAAATGTCCTCTTTGCAGTGCAGGTTTGAATCAGCCAGCAGACCGAGAAGCGCCTGCGTAAAGCACTCAGGGGCATTTGTCTTTGTCTCTCTGTTCCAGCGGGCTTCGAGGTTGGGACGCTCTTCGGGCCAGCGGATTGCGGGACAGTCGCTTCCGATCGTCGTCGCCGGAATGTCGGCGGCAATCTCGCCCTTCCAATAGATTCTGTAGTGGTCGCCCTCTTCAGTGCGTCCTATTTCTGTAGCGTCAAGTCCCCATTTGCTGGCGATTTCGTGAACAGCGGGAAGTTTTGAGTCCTCAACGATGAGCAGCATTCGCTCTTGAGACTCTGAAAGGGCAATTTCCCAGGGTTCCATGCCGGCGGCGCGCAGAGGAACTTTGTCAAAGTCAAGCGTCATGCCGACGCCGCTCTTCGCCGCGACTTCAGAGGATGATGACAGAATTCCTGCCGCGCCCATGTCCTGCATCGATACGAACAGGCCGGCGTCGCGCATTTCAAGACACGCTTCCGTCAGGAGCTTTTCGACAAACGGGTCGCCAATCTGGATTGAAGGGCGGCTTTCTTTCATGTCGTCGCGAAGTTCTGTCGAGGCGAACGCTGCCCCTGCGATTCCATCGCGGCCAGTCTTTGAACCGAGAATGACGACCGCCTGACCGGCGCGCGCCGTCTGCGAGCTGACGATTTTATCCGTACGGACTGTGCCGATGTTCATGGCGTTGACGAGCGGATTGCCCTCGTACGTGGGATCGTAGTACGTCTTTCCGCCGATCGTAGGAACGCCGATGCAGTTGCCATAACCGCCGACGCCTTTAACGACGCCGTCATGAACGGAAGAGTTGACAGAGCCGAAGAACAGCCCGTCAAGAGACGCGACAGGACGAGCCCCCAGCGCGATAATGTCGCGGATAATGCCGCCGACGCCCGTTGCTGCTCCCTGATACGGGGCGACAGCTGACGGGTGGTTGTGACTTTCAACTTTAAAGGCAATGCCGATTCCGTCGCCGCCGTTGATAATTCCAGCGTTTTCTCCCGGGCCCATGAGGACGTACTTTCCTTCTTTGGGGAGGAGTTTCAGGAGGTTTCGCGTCGATTTGTAGCTGCAGTGCTCCGACCACATGACGCCCATAATGCGCAGCTCAAGGTCGTTCGGCTCGCGTCCAAGCGTTTCTTTCAGCGAGAGATATTCGGACTCTCTCAGTCCTGCCTGTCTGTAATCCATTATCGCGAACCTCCTTCAAGCCATCTTTTAACGGAAGTCCAGAAGCGCGATCCGTCCGTTCCGCCGAGGAGCGCGTCACTGTAGCGCTCAGGGTGGGGCATCAGTCCAAGGACGTTGCCGCGCTCATTGACGACGCCTGCGATGTTGTTCAGAGCTCCGTTAGGGTTAGCGGCGGGCGACACCGTGCCGTCGCTCTCGCAGTAGCGGAACGCGACTCGACCTTCACCTTCAAGGCGTTTCAGCTCTTCAGCGCTGACGTAGTAGCGCCCCTCATTGTGAGCGATTGGAATGTTGATGACCTCGCCTTTTGCGTAGTCAAGCGTGAAGGGGAGATCATCCCGCTCAATGCGCAGGGCGACAGTCTTGCACAAAAAGTGCATGCAGTCGTTCATCAGGAGCGCGCCGGGAAGGAGATGCGTCTCCGTGAGAATCTGGAAACCATTGCAGATGCCTATGACAAGTCCGCCGCGTGCGGCATGGGCTTTGACGGCTGACATGATGGCAGAGTTCGCCGCCATCGCGCCGCAGCGAAGATAATCTCCGTAGGAAAATCCGCCGGGGAGCACTACAAGGTCTGTGCCATCAGGAAGCGATGTTTCCTGATGCCATACGGTGACAACAGGTGTCCCGGTGACGGTTGAAACTGCCTTCACCGCGTCCTGATCGCAATTACTGCCCGGAAAAACGACAACGGCTGTCTTCATGCCCGCGCGTCCTCGATCTCGATCTTGAACTCCTCGATGATATCGTTGACGAGGAGATCGTCGCACATTTTCTCAACCTGACCAACTGCCTCAGCCTCGCTAGCGGCCTCAACTTCGAGATGGATGTACTTTCCGACGCGGAGATCTTTTACGCAGTCATAGCCCATGCCCTTCAGAGAAGCAGCAACAGTTTTGCCCTGCGTGTCAAGCACGCCGTCCTTCAGAAAAACAAGCAGTCGAATGGAGTAAGTCATCAGTTCATACCTCTTTCAGAAAGTCTCTTCCAGATCTCTTCGTACGCGTCCATGACGTTGCCAAGATCCCGGCGGAATCTGTCCTTGTCGAGACGCTCCCGTGTCTCTTTATCCCAAAAACGGCACGTATCCGGTGAAATTTCGTCAGCCAGAAGCACTTCGCCGTTTTCATCGCGTCCGAACTCAAGTTTGAAGTCAACGAGGATGATTCCGACGGAGTCCATCAGTTTGCCGAGCTCTTCATTGACGCGCTGCGTCAGCTCAAGAATTCTGTCCACTTCAGCCTGAGTTGCCCAGCCAAAAGCGACCGCGTGGTCAGGATAGACCAGAGGATCGTCTAAAGCGTCGCATTTGTAGGAAAATTCATGGATGGGCTTTTTAAAAACAAGGCCGTCCTGCAGGCCGTAGCGCTTGACACACGTTCCTGTTGCGATGTTGCGCGTGATCGTCTCAAGAGGGATGATCTCAACGCGTTTAATCAGCTGATGCGTTTCATCAACCTGCTTAATAAAATGACTGGGAATGCCTTTTTTTGCCAGATAGGTGAAGATCCAGGAGCTGATGATGTTGTTCA
>JAXEJY010000006.1:0-2701 GCA_034101315.1 Pyramidobacter sp. | reverse complement strand
GCATAATGAGCGACGGGCGCAGAGGGACGATTTCGTCGAGGTCGTCTTTCCAGTAGGGCGTGTCGATTGAGTTGATTCGTACGATCAGCTCGACGCCGGAAAAGCCCAGAGTCCTTACGGCATTGCGCACCAGAATCCGCGCCGCGTCTTTCTCCGACGGCGAAACAGCGTCTTCAAGGTCAAGAATGACAGCGTCAGCGCCGAGCGCGTCGCCGTTGACGATGATGTTCGGCGTGTTGCCCGGCAGAAACAGCATAGATCTCCGCATTATTCTCCGTCTCCCTTCGCCGCCCGCCGAACGGCAGTCTCCACGCGGGCGCGCAGAGTGCAGTCAAGGGCGCCGCGGTCAACAAGACGCAGTCTGGCGCCCGTCACGCCGAATTCTTTCAGAACAGACCGGACAGACGCCTCAATCGAGTCCCCAAACTGCGCCAATACGGCGGATTCCAGGTCGATGACAATTTCGGGCGCGGGTTCGATCTCCACGAGCACGTCGCTCGATTCCAGCGTGCCCGCAATCGCTTTTGAGCGGATTATCACGGAAACAACCTCCTTAGGACGGCATAAAATCAAAAATCCCCCGAAGACACGCACCGTCATACAGGCGTGTCCGCGGGGGACGTGTTTTCAGTTCATCAACGCTGCCAAAACGGCGCAGTCAAAGCCGCGCTATTTCCCCGCTTTCTTTTCCTCGGATTCGTCGTCCGGACGGATAAAGTATTTAATGCAGGGACGCCCGCCCGTCTCGTAGTCGACGGAGCTGCCGATTTCGCCGATTTCCGCAAGGTAGTTCAGATAGCGGCGCACAGTCACTTTTGACAGACCGACGACGCCGGCAAGCGTGTCGCACGTACACGTTTCGCCTTTCATCTTCTCAAGGTGAGAGCGAATCATGTCGAGCGTGCGCTGCTGCAATCCTTTCTTGAGTTCGCGCGCGGGCTGCTGAGCCTGAGGCGCGCAGGCGGACACAAGGCTGTCAATCGCGTCCTGATTGAGCGTTGACGAGTCCTTCAGCATGTGAGCTTTTTTGCGGTATTTCTCTATGGCTTCCATGAAGCGCTCATACTCGAACGGCTTGACGAGATAGTCGACGATGCCGAGGCGAAGCGCTTCTTCTACGTTCTTCACGTCATTCGCGGCAGTGACCATAATCACGTCAGACTGGATATCCAAGCGGCGGATTTCGTGGAGCAGTTCAAGTCCGTTCATGACGGGCATGTACACGTCGAGAACGATCAGGTCAGGCTCGCTGTCCTGAATATAGACAAGCGCGTCGCGGCCGTTGTCAAACTGCGCGCACACCTGAATGTCGCCCGCTGAATCAAGATATCTCTTGTTGATCTGCGCGACCATCGGGTCATCTTCTACAATAATAGCCTTAATCACGTTTTTCCCTCCTTGTAAAGCACACCGTGATTGACGTGCCCACACCTTTTTCAGAATCTATCTGCATTTCACCGCCGAGCGACGAGAGTATGGAACGAATAAGGCGCGTTCCCGTTCCGCGGTGCTGGCCTTTCGAGCTGTAGCCTCCGGCTTTCATGCGCTCAAGCTCTTCAGGCGTCATTCCTTCGCCTGTATCGTCCACGGTGATGATCAGGCTTCTGTCGTCTTCATGAACCAGCAGCGTCAGCTCGCGCTCCCCGTCCTCTTTCGGCTTGACGTTAATCGCTTCAATCGCGTTTTCCACGAGATTGCCTATTACCGTGACAAAAGCGTTCGCCGTCAAAAACGCGCTGCTTGCCGGAACGCGGCTTGCCGGGTCAAGACGGAATGCGATGTCAAGCTCGCGGCAATGCGACATTTTGCCCAGAATCAGAGCTGCCAGCGTCTTGTTCTCAATTTTCTGCACCACGGGCGCGATGACTTCATTGTGCTCCTGCGCGATGCCCGAAATGTACTTCTGCGCCTCTTCAGCCTCGCCGATCCTCAAAAATCCGAGGATGACCTGAAGCTTGTTCATGAACTCGTGCGTGTTGCTGCGCAGGGCTCCCATCAGATGATTGACGCCCGTCAGCTCCTCCGCCATCGCGGTCAGCTCAGTTCTGTTGCGCAAAATGGCAACCGCGCCGAGAATCTTTCCGTCCTCAAGAATCGGAATTCTGTCGTAGATGATGTTAATGCCGCTGTGCGTAAACCCCCGTCCGTAATCGTGCTTGCCGCTTAAAACCGTTTCCGCCAGGCGTATCTGCGGGAAAAGCTCGCGCACAGGACGCCCTGTCAGATCTTCGCCTTCAACCCCCAGCATGGAAGCCGCCGCGCGGTTCAGGACGATGATGAGCCCGTCAGGGTCAACCGCCAGAATGCCCTCTTCTAGCGAGTCAAGGACTTCTTCGCGCTCGAGATATATCTTCGTCATCTGAGTCGGCTCATACCCGAGAAGAGTGTCCTTAATGCTCTTTGCCAGAGTGCTCGCCACGACGATTCCCAAGATGAATACGAGCATCGCCGCCTCGATGTGCGAGACGAAAATCTCATGCTTCTGCGTGCCGATTCGGCTCATCAGCGCGCTCGTCATGAGAAATCCCAGCTGTTTGCCGCCGGGAGAGTCGTAGACGGGCGTAAAATAGCGCAGCTGATAGCCGCGCGTTCCCGTCGCGCGGGAGAAATATCGTTCGCCTCCCACCGCGCCCCCCTCGTCGCCGCCGACAAACTGAAGCCCTATTTTGTCCTTGTCGATGTGGTAGTAGCGCTTGCCCTG
>JAXEJY010000005.1:0-4772 GCA_034101315.1 Pyramidobacter sp. | reverse complement strand
TCCTTGTGCATTACTCACCCGTCCGCTGCTGTCTTCTGCTATCCGTCCGAAAACTTCAAACAAAAAACCGCACAACTTGCATGTGTTAAGCACGCCGCCAGCGTTCATCCTGAGCCAGGATCAAACTCTCCGTTAAATTCTGACTTTTTGTATACACTGACTGTTCTTCTCGCCATATTCACTTTTCAAGGTGCGTGCCGTCGTGTTTCGCGACGACAAGGGGTACTATACCACCTATTTTTCAAAAATGCAACCCCCAAAATCGTTTTTCTTCAAAAAAATTTTTCACGCGCCTCTATCGCGTTTTTTCGCGTTTTTGCAAATGGGGACTTTCACAGAGTCTGTGTTTACGATAGAATAGAAAATTAGACTCAACATTGAAATAAGGAGGCCTACATGTCCACGCAAGATTCTTCGCGCGCAGTCTCTCGCACGACTGCCGCTCCTCAAAAATCGCCGAAAAAAAAGAAAAAATCCACAGCGCGGCGTCTTTGGAGTTTTTTCTTCATCGTTTTGATGTTTGCCGCCGCAGTGGGTTCTGTCGCTTTAGCATGGTTCGTCTACGACATATCTCAGACGCTTCCGTCCGACGAAGAAATCCTGAGCTACCAAGCGAATGAAGCCAGTATAGTATATGACAGAAAAAACCGCGTCATCGCGGAGCTCTACGTAGAAAACCGCAAACCGATCAAACTTGATGAGGTTTCCAGATGGATGGTCATGGCGATCCTGGCAGCTGAGGACTCTGAGTTTTACTCTCACGCTGGAATCCGCCCGCTCGCAATTCTGCGCTCGATTCTTTCCGGCGACCGCGGACAGGGAGCAAGTACGATTACGCAGCAGCTTGCCCGCAATCTTTTCCTTACAAAGGAAAAAAGTCTGACGCGCAAAGCGAAAGAAGCGGTTATCTCTCTGCGCATGGAGCGTCTGTACACAAAGGATAAGCTGATTGAAACGTACTTAAACGCCATCTATTTTGGACACGGCGCATGGGGAATAGACGCTGCGGCGCACAGCTATTTCAACAAAAGCGCATCGGCTCTTTCGCTGGCAGAGGCGTCCGTGCTGGCAGGACTTGTCGCAGCTCCGGAAAAATACTCTCCTATTCGCTATCCTGACCGCGCAACTGTTCGCCAGAACTATGTTCTCGGACGAATGGTTCACCTTGGCTGGGCAACGCAGGAAGAAGCTGATGCCGCCGCGCAGGAGAAGCTGACGTTTAACGAGCGCACTGTAGAGAACAAGCTTCAGTTCAATCAGGCGCCTTACTTCGTCAGTCATATTCTGTTCAAAGAGCTGATTCCGGCGTATGGAAGCGATCGCGTGTACAAAAGCGGCATGAGAATCATGACGACGCTTGACCTTGACCTGCAGCTCGCGGCGGAAAATGCGATGAAGGAGCTGAAAAGCGAGGGAGGGCTTGTCGCGATTGATCCGGAAACGGGTGCCGTTCTCGCGCTCGTGGGCGGAAAAGACTTTGACGGAACAAAGTTCAACAGGGTAACGCAGGCTCTGCGCCAGTCCGGTTCCGCGTTCAAGCCTGTTCTCTACACCACGGCGATGGAGTCGGGATATCTTCCAATCGACCACATCATGGACTTGCCGATCACTCTTGAAGTTCCAAACTCTGTCGATCCGATCTGGTCACCGCGGAACTTCTCTGAAGAATTTGCTGGAGAGGAAACGCTGCTTGAGGCTCTGGCTCGGTCGCATAACACGCCGGTGGCTCGTCTGGCATATCTTCTGGGACCTGCCAATGTCGTGGACACCGGCAGGAGAATGGGCATCACGTCACCGCATTTTATACCGACTCTTTCAATAGGACTGGGCGTCACAAGCGTCACGCCTCTTGAGATGTCTGTCGTCTACTCCGTCTTCGCAAACGGCGGCATGAAAATAACGCCGTATTTCATCAACGAAATCAGGAGCAAAGAAGGCAATATTCTCGTCTCGACTCTTCCTCAGAAGACTCAGGCAGTAGCTCCTGAAGCTGCCCTGATGGTGCGCTCCATGCTTCAGGAGGTTATCCGTTCCGGAACAGGCGCGCGCGCGCGAATGAAAGGCTATGAGGTGTTCGGAAAAACGGGAACGACGAACTCATTCACCGACGCGTGGTTCGCCGGAGGCGTTCCGGGGCTCGTCACTGTTGTTTACGCAGGAAATGATGACCTGAAGCCCCTTGGCAACGGGCGTAACGCGACGGGCGCGCGGATTGCTCTGCCCGTCTGGTCCGCCTTCGTCAAAGAAGCAGTAAAAATTCTCAACACGCCGAAGTCTTTCCCTGAAACTGACGCCAATCTCGCCTCTATGCGCGTCTGCATAAAAAGCGGCTACCTTGCCGCGCCGGAGTGCAAAAATGTCACAGACATTCTGATGCCATCAGACAGAGTTCCTTCAACGTACTGCCCGATGCACGGATCGCTTCAGGCGCCAAGCGACGCACAGGACGACTCGAATGCTCCCCGTCTTCTTCTGCTGCCCCAGGATCAGGCAACACTTATTCAGTCGGGTGACATTCTGCCCGCGGAGTCTGAGACGTCAGGGGATATCTCTGCGGACGAGGTTTCGCCTCACGATACTGCAATGCCGAAGCCGTTGCCTGCCGATAAGCCGGCGCATCAAATGACAGAGAAGCCGCAGACGCCGCCGGTGTCCCCGAACTGGCGACAGAACATCAAAAAAGACGATCGATCTGTTGATGAACGCTATGAAGCGCTCCTGAAAAAATACAATTTAGAGTCAAATTAATTTTCCTCAGGGCGGCAAAACAGAATGACTGAAGGCTGGCGGGCATAAAACTGCACGATGCACATTTCTTGGAACCGGCAGACTTCAATCATGCCTGTTCCGCTTTTAAAGAAAAAACGGACAGAATCTCAGAGATGAGCTTCTGTCCGTTTTTTTGTAACGTCAGTTTTTCGGCGTGCTTGTACCGATTCCGACAAAGTCGTTGACCGGCAAAGAAAAGACGATGCCGCTTGACGGGCATTTTTCGGCGAGGACGGCGCTGACTGCGTTCATAATTTTCAACTTCTCCTCGCGCTCTACCACGATGGCGATAATCTCTGTTTTATCGTGAATTTTCAAGCCGAAAAAACTCTCTGTGCTGTCGTCAGCGGCAGCGCGTGCATCGATGACTGTGCCGCCTCGAGCGCCGGCGGCGCGCGCTGCATCCATGATGAAATCAACATTGCCGGATTCGGCGCAGAGTAAAACCATCTCATATTTTCTATCGCTTGCCTCGTACATAACGCGCACCTCGCTGTTCTGTTCTGTCTCCGGCGTGTATCGCGCGGGGACGCCTTTATTCGCAGCCGAAATGGGAATGGTGAACAGGATGCCATTGCCTGGATTTCTCAGCTTCATTTCATCAGAAAGCTGTGTGATCAGCACAGGAAGCCATGAGTTCGGCATGAGTCCGAGAATAATGCTTTTTTCCTTTTCTGAAATGCCAAGAATATCCCGGATCGCTGATGTCGCTGTGCCTTCACCAAAGCACGAAAACAGCAGCTTGACGTTTTTCGAGCGGAAAAAACGAAGCACTTGAGCTGATTTCATTCGGTCAACGATCGTCACAACCAGCATCATCTGCGGAAATTTTGGGTTCATCTGTCCTCACCTACTTCACAGACATAATCGAGCTCGACAATTCTGAAGCTGTCAGCGCGCGCCTCGCGGGCAAGGCGGGCAGACGCGTCTTTCATCCTCCTGTTGTACAGAAGACCGAGAATCTGAATTGAAATAAGCGGCGTCATGGCAACCATAGCGACAACGCCGAATGCGTCGGTGATAATTGAACCGCCGACGCCGCTGCACGCGCCCATCGCCAGCGGCAAAAGGAACGTTGCGGTCATCGGGCCGCTCGCGACGCCGCCGGAGTCGAACGCAATGCCTGTGAAAATCGGCGGAACCCAGAGGGGCAAAAGAAGAGCAAGCGCATAGCCCGGAATCAGTAGCCAGTAGATGGAAATCCCCGTCAAGGCACGCAGCATTGCCAGCGCCAGAGAGCATGCGACGCCAAGCGCCAGACTGCAGTGCATGGCTTTTCGCGAAATAGCGCCGCCCGTTATCTCCTCAACCTGCTTGTTCAGAACATGGATGGCAGGTTCGGCGTCAACGACGTAGTAGCCGATGAGCAGTCCCAAGGGGATCAGAAGCCACTTGTACGGCGACGACGCCAGCGATTCGCCGATAAAGTGCCCGGCAGGCATGAATCCGACGTTGACGCCTGTCAAAAACAGAACAAGCCCGATGTAGGTATAAACAACGCCGACGGCAATACGGACAATGGAACGGCGGCGAAAAACGGCGCAGCACGCCTGAAAGACGCCGAAAAATACGATGACGGGCAAAAGCGCCAGCGACACTTCTTCAAGATAGCGAGGAATCCCGACGAGAAACGTTTCAGCAATGTCGACAGACGTCAGCAGAGGGACAGAGGCAATTTCTGGAGCTGAGGCTGACTGAGGGTTATACAGGATTCCCAAAATCTGAACGGCAAGGATCGGCCCGACGCTGCACAAAGCGACAAGCCCAAAACTGTCCTCCTGCGATGCCCCGTCATGACGCATAGACGCCATGCCGACGCCAAGAGAAATGATAAACGGAACGGTAATCGGGCCTGTCGTTACGCCGCCGGAGTCGAACGCGACACAGACAAAAGAGCTCGGCGTGAACGCGGACAGGAGAAACACGCCGGCGTACAGAAACATGAGGGCGTGAGCAAGGCTAATCTTGAGCAGAGGACGCAGCATGCCTGCCATTAAAAACAG
>JAXEJY010000004.1:0-2597 GCA_034101315.1 Pyramidobacter sp. | reverse complement strand
CGTTTCCCGCGCCGACGACCGTGTGCAGCTCATCGATGAACAGAATCGTGTTTTTATCAGCGCTCAGCTCATCAATCATCTTCTTCATGCGCTCTTCAAACTCGCCACGGTATTTCGTTCCCGCGACAAGAGAGCCCATGTTCAGCTCGACGACCCGCTTGTCTTTCAAAAGCGGCGGCGTATGCCCCGACGCAATTTTTACGGCAAGCCCTTCGACAATCGCCGTCTTGCCGACTCCCGGCTCTCCGACGAGTACGGGGTTGTTCTTGCGGCGGCGGCAGAGAATCTGCATCATGCGCCGCATTTCAGTCTCGCGCCCGATGAGCGGATCAAGAGCGCCGGATTGCGCCTTTGCCGTCAGGTCAATGCAGAAAGCATCCACTGCCCGGGAGGCAGCAGATCCATCGGGAGAACGCGCGGCTGAGCTGCGCGGCTGCGCCGTGACAAAGCGGCGGTTCAAACTCTCTTCGATGCCGGCAAAATCGAGTCCGCAGTCTGTCAGCGCGCGGCAGGCTGCGCAGTCCTGCTCGTGCAGGAGACTGTAGAGAATATGCTCCGTTCCCACGTAGTGCGACTGAAGAGAGCGGGCTTTTTTGACCGCCTCGCTCAGCACGCGCCGAACGCGCGGGCTCAGCTCCAAGTCCACTGGCGCGGGATAGGGGATGGCGGCGGGCGTCAGCTCGTGAACGCGGCTGATGACCGCGTCAAACGCAATCCCCGACGCTTTCAGCGTCAGCGCCGCGACAGACGTCGAAACCTGAAGGATGCCGACGATGATGTGCTCTGTGTCAATACGCTGGTGACCTCGAAAAAGCGCTTCGCGGTGCGCTTGCTGAATCACCCTTTTGCTTCGTTCTGAAAAAAACTCCAGCACAGTCCATGAGCTCCTTTCAGACCTACGCCAAGTCCAGACCGCACAGCATTTTTTTCAGCAGGTCAGCCTGAAGGACTCCCTTTTTATACGGAGAGACGTCAAACGTCTTTTCAGAGAGTTCATCAATATGACGCAAAGCGATTTCAATCAAAAGCCGCTCGCGCGCGTTGATCATTCCCCGCGCCTGAAGAGAACTCAAAAGATGTCTGGCAGCGGCGTCGGTAATGGAGTCGCCGACGATTTTGTCGATGTGCCGCGCGCGCTCCTCAGGCATGTCGTAGCTGATCTTGACGATGCGAATGTACCCGTTGCCGCCGCGCTGGCTCTCGACAATGTAGCCGCGCTCGGGCGTAAAACGGCTGCGCAGAACGTAGTTTATCTGGCTTGGCACGCAGCCGAATCGCTCCGCCACGTCTTTGCGGCGCAGAGAAACTTTTTCCGCCTCAGACGGATTATTCTGTTCAAAGAGTTCATTTATGTATCCCTCAATGACCTCTGTAAGACTGCTCATGGAAATTACCTCCGTTCCATTTAGATCACTCAGGGACGATTGTACCCCATTGGTCAAATATAGTCAATTAAGACTGACTATTTTTGTCCAACTCTGTTTTCCGTGCCTGAAAGAAGGCGTGCGATATTGCTGCGGTGCCGCCACGCTGAAAGCGCCGTGAGGACAAAAGCGAGGACGACAAACGCCGCAGGAAGGCGCAAAAAATAGAAAAAGACGCCCATTGAGCAGAGCGCGGCAAGGGACGCCAGCGAGACGTAGCGCGTCGATTTCATGATGACGAGCCACAGCGCGCCTGCCGCCAGGACACCGGCGCACGAGTGCCACATCTGGACGAAGAACAGCGTTCCGAACGTCGTGGCGACGCCCTTGCCTCCGCAGAAACGGAGCCAGACAGGATAATTGTGTCCGCACACTGCGCCGAACGCCGCCAGAGCCACAGCCTCGCTGCTGCCGCCGAACGCGCGGCACAGGAGCACTGCCGCGCCGCCCTTGAGCATGTCAACCGCCGTGACGATAACTGCCCATTTTTTGCCCATGACGCGCCCGACGTTCGTGCCGCCGATGTTCCCGGAGCCCAGCGTGCGTATATCCTGTCCGCGCAGAAGCTTTACGGCGGCGTAGCCTGTAGGAAACGAACCGAAAAGATATCCTGCGGCAAGCCATGCAAGCAAAACGCTCAGATTGTCCATGTCAAAAACCCCTTTCCGGATTGTGCTGCGGCTGAGTCCGGCGCACTGAAAAGGCGTCGGCGATTTCAGCTCCCTGAGCGCGGACAAAAATAGGGTTGATGTCCATCA
The DNA here is from genome assembly GCA_034101315.1 of Pyramidobacter sp. Lineage (GTDB taxonomy): Bacteria > Synergistota > Synergistia > Synergistales > Dethiosulfovibrionaceae > Pyramidobacter. Next base: position 415 of record JAXEJY010000004.1, on the reverse strand, counting down.
GCTCAATATCAGGCTCAGCGCAGCTCATCTGCGACAGCGTGACAAGCTGCTGCGCCAATGCCTCTGTGTCCATTTTCACGCCGCTCCACGCGCCCGAAATCAGCGGATATCCTTTCAGACTGCGGATCATCTCCCGCGCTCCGTCTAAAGAAACAGGAGCGGCGCGCAGGGCAATATCCTTCATCAAGCCGTAAAAAGCGCCTCCCAGCGCCACGGCAACGACAGGCCCGAAAACGGGATCGCGCTTGATCCCAATCATGCACTCAATCCCGCCGGTCACCATTTTCTGCGCGAATACGCCCTCGACAACCGCGTCGGGATGAGCACGGCTGACGCGCTCAAGAATCCTGCCGTACGCGTTGCGCAGTTCTTCTTCTGTGCACAGATTCAGAGCAACGGCGCGCGCCTGCTGCTT
>JAXEJY010000003.1:0-4025 GCA_034101315.1 Pyramidobacter sp. | reverse complement strand
TGATTCTTGATTTCTACGAGTCGGTCTACATTCAGCGCTTTATGCGCCCCCGCAGCGGCAAGGGGATGCCTGAAAAAGACCGCCGAGAGGTCGCTTTGTTCTGGAATTATCTGAAAGAGCACCCTGAGCTGTCGGAAGACGACGCTTTAGAGCTTTTGAGGCTGGGCAGCCGTCCTGGTGAGCTGACTCTGCCCCAGACTGAGTTTTTTGAATGGGACAGAAGTCTTAAAGATGCTCTGGCGGACATCTTTGAACGAGTTTTTACGATTCGCGTCGGGACTCTTTTTGTCCTTCTTTTCGGCATCTATTACGAGACGGCGCGGCACTTTGCGTGGGCGAAGCTTACCGTTCCTGTTCTCTGTCTCATCGTCTTTATTCTCGCTCTTTGGATGGTGATGCATGACCGTCCGCGCCGTTTTAATCCGGCGTCGTTAGGCGCGGGGACGCTGCTGTTTTTAACTCTTTGGCTGGCAGAGACGGCATTCCATGTGACGCTTTTTCCGGCGGTGCAGCCCAAAACTCAGGAATGGCCGAAAGTCATCACGAAGGAAACGCCTCTGTATGTCGCTGACGTCGCGAAAATGCCGGAAGAAATCAAACGCTGGGAACGCCTCTTCGGCGATGAGCAATGGCTGAGTTTTTCCTATAAGCCCGTTCCTGCTGTGCCGCCCGGCGAACGGATGCCGTATACATCTTATATTCCCGCGTCGGTAGAGGTCGATTGCTCGCCGGTTTTGAACGCTCTGGCGTCAAAGCGGATTGCCCGCGCATGGTACGGCGTCAACTGTGAGGCGAAAGAGGTCAATGAGATTTCTGCTCAGTCAGCGCATGCGGGGAATACAACCTCCACCGCAGTTCCCAACGATCCTTTTGCCTCTGAGGTCAACTTTATTTCACTGCTCTTTGAGCTGCCTGACGGCACGAAGGCAGGGCCTGGCGTGATTCCCAACACGGCTCTTAAAGCTCCGGCAATTCCTGAAGAAGTGCTCGACACTCTGAATGACTGGGAACAGGAATCAGAGCCGATTGCCGTTCTGGAAGACAAAAAAATCCGGCTGACTCTTTATGAAGGCAAAAGCTCGTCCGTGGTCAATGCTCTGCTTGAAAACCTGTCGAATCTGCAGATGATGCATCCGGCTCTCAGGCTTCGAGCTTCAGGGAAGGAGCGTATTGCCGATTTCAGTGAGTTTAGAATCTGGCAGGAAACATTTATTCCTCCGAACGCGCGCTGGGGGATAAACAATCTGTTCTACAGGACTCCTGATCCTGACAAGAACTCCTCCTATGACGAGGACTCCCTGATGGCCATGCTTTCATTTGCCGATAAGCTGAGGCTCAGTTCCTTTGAATTTTCAGTTAATGGAAGCGATTTGAGAACACGGGAAGAGGATGAACTCCCCGGGCTTGAGTATGAAGTCTTTTCCCGGGAGCGGCTGGGGAACGGCTATGAGACAGTTATGCTGAAGATCACGAACAAAACGGGCAGAAAAATAAATAATTTCCAGAGCAGCCTTGAGGCAAGAAGCCCGTCAGGAAAACTCTTAGACAAAGCTGCTGAAACGTGCGATCTGAGGATGAACGTCAACGAGCTCTATCAGGGAAGCGTCATCTATATGCGCTATCTTTTCAAGTCTGCTGAACCGTTCCCAGAGGGAACACAATTTGTTCTCAAACTTACAGAGATGCTGGCTTCCCCCATGCTGCTCGTCGGCGATTCAGCCCGAATGGTCACAGGGAAATAGTCTTTGCACGTTGAAGTCCTGCGAACACAAAAAAACTGGGCGTTTATGGAGATTCATTTCCATAAACGCCCAGTTTTTTGTGTTCACATTAAAACAATGAAATAATCTGCGCGGCGATTGGGATGCAGACGATGACGGATATCATGCGGACGGTATGAAAAACACCGGCGACCAGCGCGTCGGCGTTGAGGTCTTCCGCAAGGAATATCACCTGACTGACGCCGCCCGGACACGTGGCGAGGACGCAGGTGACGATGTCCCAGTGCGTCATGTCGTGAATGACCTTCGCCAGCACGAACGACAGCGCCTGAAGAAACGCCGTGGTCAGCACAAGGGGAAGAATCAGCGACGCGATAAGGCGCAGCGTGTCGGGAGAAAGATAGACGCAGATCATGATGCCGATTCCAATCTGGGCGAACGTCTTGAGCTTTGGCGGACAAGAGGTCACTTTTCCTGTCGCCAGATTGACCGCCGCCGAGCCGACCATCGCGCCGAGCATGTAGGGCGACGGAAAGTGAATCAACTTGAACAGCTCTGCCGTCAAACAGGCAACAGCCGCAAAACGCAGGATCTCCCAATGTGTCTGCTTCTCCTGCTTTTGTGCGGTTTTCCCGACTGAATTATCTGCCGCCTGCTGCCCGCTGCGCCTCGCAAGCCAGCCGGCAACTAGGGGCAGCGTCGCGTAGGCGACGATAATCCTGATTGACTGAAAAAAAGCAACCATGCCGACATCGGCGTTCACTGAAAGGGCAAAAATTGACATTTCGGCAATTCCAGCCGCGCCGGAGCTGGCAAGGCTGGTCATCAAGGAGGCTTTGCCCTGCGCCGTCCAGTAGAGCAGCACTCCTGTCAGGAGGGACGCCGCCACCATCCATGTGCTGGCAATGAGAATGGGACGGAGCATTTTCCTCATCAGCGCAACAGAGCTGCGGTCAATCTTCTCCCCCAGCACGACTCCGCTGAGGACTTTTGACGTAAACGATATGGCTGTGCCAAAGCACGGAATTTTCGCGCCGAACAGGTTGACAGCGCCGAGAACAGCCATCGAGCCAAGAAGCGCCGGAGCGGGCCAGCGCATTCTCTTCGCCGCGAAATATCCCAGATAGCCGACGGCAAAAAGAAGCGCTGACCCGCCGAGCTTTAAGAAAAAATCAGAATACATTCCCCTCCTCCTTTTGCTGTGCTCGATTATTCGACCCAGCGGTGAATGTTCTCTTTGAAGAGCTGAGTGATTCGGCGCGTCAGAGGACCGACGCTGCCGCCGCCGATTGTCGTTGCGCCGACGGCTATGACGGGGACGATTTGCTTGAGGCTTCCGGACAGAAACGCTTCGTCGGACGCCGCAAGCTCATCAAGGCGCGGACAGCGTAGCTGAACGGGTATGCCGTTTTCCTGCATCAGCTGGAGAAGTATGGCGCGCGTCGTTCCGGCGAGCACCCGCTCCGGCGGCGCGGTGATGACCGCGCCGTCTTTTACGAGGAAAAACGTGCTGTGCGCGGCTTCTGTGATTTCGCCGTCAGGGCAGTAGATGACTTCAAAAGCACCCGGGTCGTTTTTGTCTTTTTCGTAGGACGAGAGATAGTCGACGCTCTTTGCCGTGGGCGTCGTCCTGCCGTGCATGACGGGATAGAGGCGGACGCCGTTTTGGTACACTTCGTCGGGCGGCAGGACAATGCGCTCAAACGTCAGAAAGAGGCGGGGCGATGTAAAACGGCACTGGTCGGCAAACACGTCGCCGCCGGTGATGAACACTTTTGCGAGGACTTCGCCCTCACAGCGGTCAATGCCCTGTTTCAGGAGTTCGGCAAGGCAGTCCTGCGTCCAAGGAACCTCGATTCCCAGCTCTGCGGCTGAGGCGATGAGGCGTGCAAGGTGCTGACTCATCTGCATAGGGCGGCGTCCGTACGTGCGGACAAGGTCAAACACGCCGACGCCGCGCTGGATAATGTAGTCGCTGATAGGGATCATGACGTCCTGCTCTGAGCAGAAACGGCCTTCGTAATAGCAGAGTTTCATCGTGTGCTCCTCGTGTTTTTTCAAAGTAAATTCTTAATTGTCCAATTCGAGCGGCTTCAGCACCTCAATGGCCGGATAGCACGTCAAATCGAGATGGATGGGCGTCACGGACGCATAGCCGCCGGCGACTGCCCAGACGTCTGTCCCCTCTTCAAGCACTTCGACAACCGTTCCTGTAATGCTGTAGGTGAAGTCTTCGCCGTGCGGGATTCTGACCACTCTGTCAGCGTATTTCTTTATTCCCTGACGGGTGATTTTTATGCCTTT
>JAXEJY010000002.1:0-6642 GCA_034101315.1 Pyramidobacter sp. | reverse complement strand
TTTTTTCGTTTTTGCGAAATCTAAAGACTTTAGAGTTCGCCGTTTTTGCGTTTTGTGTCGAAGTCTTTGACAAGTTCCTTGATGACCTTCGTCATGAGAAGAAGACCGATAAGGTTGGGAATTGCCATCAGACCGTTCAGAGTGTCCGCAAGATCCCAGAGAGAGGTAAGCCATTTGGCTCCGCCCCAGCCGCCAAGGACGACGCAGGCGACCCAGACAACCTTAAAAACGGGGATTGCGCTGATCGGGAAGATGTAGGTAAGCGCCGTTTCGCCGTAGTAGTACCAGCCGAGAATGGTGGACATGGCGAACAGAGCAAGACCCGCGGAGAGGATCAGAGAACCGGCTGAGTGGCCAAGAGCGGCGTCAAATCCGGCAAGAGTGAGCTGAGCGCCGGTAAGCTGAGCGCCGGCTTCTGACGTAAGGACGCCGGTCGTCATAATCACGAGAGAGGTCAGGGTGCAGATAACGATGGTGTCCATGAAGACTTCAAAGATACCGTAGAGACCCTGCTGAACGGGGTGGTCAACCTGAGCCGCCGCATGAACCATGGGAGCAGAACCAAGACCGGCTTCGTTGGAGAAGACGCCGCGGGCGATACCGCGTTTGATGGCTTCTTTAACAGCCCAGCCCGCAAGAGCGCCGGGGAGCGCCATGGGATCAGAGAAAGCGCCGACGAAAGCAGCCTTGAAAGCTGTGGGGATCATCGCGCTGTTCTTGGCAACGACGGCGATAGCGCCGACGATGTAGATAAGAGCCATGACCGGAACAAGGTAAACGGTGATTGTCGCGATGCGGGTCAGACCGCCCATGACGACGAGACCGACCAGAACGCCCATGACGATGGCGGTGTAGATGTGGGGGATGTCAAACGCCATTGAAACGGCTTCAGCGGTGGAGTTGGCCTGAACCATGTTGCCGATGCCGAAGGAGGCAAGCAGCGTGAACAGAGCGAAGATGACGGCGAGCCATTTCATGCCGCAGCCTTTTTCAAGCACGTACATCGTGCCGCCGCGCCATGTGCCGGACTCGTCTTTCTCGCGGTATTTAACGGCAAGAGTAACTTCGCAGAACTTGGTCGTCATGCCGAAGAACGCGGAGAAAAGCATCCAGAACAGAGCTCCGGGACCGCCGAGATGGAGAGCGGTGGCGACGCCGGCGACGTTGCCCGTTCCGACGGTGGCAGCAAGGGCTGTTGCAACCGCCGCGAACGAAGAAATGTTTCCGTCGCCCTGAGACTTCTTGAACAGTCTTCCGAAGACTTCTTTAAGCATTGCGCCGAAATAGCGCAGCTGCGGGAAACCGAGAATAAATGTAAACCAGATACCCGTGCCGACAAGCAGAGTCAACATCCAAGGGCCCCAGACGATACCGTTAATAATGCCGTTCCACTTCATAATCGCTTCCATAAAACCATCTCCTCTTCAATATGATCGTGCATCCCATCACACTATGTAAAAACGCCGGCGGGCAGACCAGCGTCCAACATCCTCAATAATTCAAAACACAGCAAAGCACCGCAAAAAACACGCAGCTTACCCTGAAGAAAGCAGTTTTCCATGGTCTCCTTCTTTTTTTGAGAAGATTATCATATTTTTTTAAGTTTGTCTAGCGCACATAAGTGGACAAAACCCCTAAAGGTTCAGTTTTGTCAAGAGCAGTTTTCAGTATTTTTTACATATCAGTTTTGCTTATTCAAAAGGCAAATCTAAAAGAAAAGCTTAATTTATGCGCCCCAAATGCAAAAAATTATTAAACTCGTAAATGACTGCCAGTTCGTTTTACCGCATAATAAACAAACTTCATTTCACTTAAAACAACTCGCAGGAATTGGAAGATTTCCGCACCAAGTTAACGCGGCAGAGCGATTTGAACCTCAGACGCTCTCCCAATGTGGGATCGTGCACATTCAGGCGCTAAGTGAAAAGCTGTATTATAATAACATCCAGCGCAACTGCATGAACCGCATTACAGGAGGAATAAACTGTGAAAAGAAAATGGCAAAACTTCGCGCTTTTATGCGCACGCAGAAAGCAGTCTCAAGCGCTTTCAGAAATGGGACCCCGATGATGGCGGCCATGGGATGGGCAGTTTTTTTATATGCTGCCGTCAGTCTTATTCTGCCGCTTCATCTCTCTTGGAGCTGGAAGATAGCGTGCTTCGCTCTGCTCGCTGTCGTCGCACAGAAAAACGTACTGTTTGAAAAGTTCGGCGGAGGGATGTTCTTCGCGCCCGAACTGCCCCAAGCTTTGCTCATCGGCGCTGCGTGGCTGTACAACGCGCTCATCATCATGCTCGTGCTCCTGCTCTTCAAAGACGCCGCTCTGATCCTGTGGAAAATTGGCGTCAGGCGTCCTTTTCCCGTGCAGAGCTCTGCTCTGCTCATCACAGCGCTGTCGCTGGGACTCTCTCTGTACGGCACATGGGCAGCGCTGAAAGTTCCTGCCATCGTAACGCATGAAGTGACTTTAGACCGTCTGCCGCCGCAGTTTGACGGACTGAAAATTGCGCTTCTTTCAGATCTCCACGCCAGCGCCATGAACACAGCCCCTCTGCTCCAATCAGTCGTCGACAAAACAAATGAACTGAACGCCGACGTAGTACTTCTGAGCGGCGACATGGTCGACGGCACAGTCAAACATCGAGAGCATGACACCGCCCCTCTGGCGCAGCTTCGCGCCGCATACGGCGTGTGGGGCGTTTCAGGAAATCACGAGTTCTACTCAGGCTACACAGACTGGCTGGAGAAGTTCAAAGAGCTTGGCATTACAATGCTCGAAAACGACTGCGCCGTCATTGAAAAAGGCGGAGCACAGCTTTTTATTGCCGGTGTTCCTGACGCCCACGGAGCGCGCTTCGGCTTTGCCGCGCCCAACGCAGAGGGCGTTCTCAAGGGAATTCCGCGCGACTCCTGCGTCGTTCTTATAGAGCACAACCCTGTCCGCGCCCGCCAAAACGCCGCGCTCGGCGTCAGCCTCCAGCTTTCAGGACACACCCACGGAGGCATGATGCCCGTTCTCGACCGCATCATCGGCAGAATGAACGGCGGATTTCTCAGAGGCTGGTATACAGTTGCCGGAATGAAGCTGTTTGTCAGCCCGGGCACGCTTCTGTGGAACGGATTCCCTCTGCGGCTGTGCGTTCCGTCTGAAATATCGCTGATTGTCCTGAGGTCTCCGGCGTCTGCGGTGTAGCAGTTCAGTTGATTCAATCGAACGCCTCACAGTTTCGCAGCAGTGAAAGGTTATTCCACTCTGGACTGCTGCCTTTTTTATGTCCGGCGCAGAAACTGCCTGCAAAGGAATTGAACTGTTTCAGGACTTTACCGCCCCCGCCGCTCAATCGGTCACAATCAGTCCGTCATGCTGCCTGCTGGATGCTAGCGCAGTCTGACTCGCGGCGAGAACTTCGACGTTCTCCGCAAATGCAGGGAACACGTGTCACAGTCAAAACAGAAAAAGCGGACGCGCTCATGCCGAAAGCATGAACGCGTCCGCTTTTTTGCTTCAAATGCTGTTTGTCCGCCGTCAGACAAACACGCGGGTGTTTCCAGTTACTTCGCTTTTGCTTCAAAGGCAATGCTGCCGAACGCGCCGAAGTCAGCAACATACGCGCCGGGCTTCGCGGGCTTCATCGCGCCCATCGCGCCGCTGATGACAATGTGTCCCTCTTCAATGACGCCGCCCTGTTTGACGACGTTGTTGACGATCCACAGAAGAGCGTTCCACTGATCGCCCAAAGCATCAGATCCTTTGCCGGCGTTGAACAGCTCGCCGTTGCAGGTCATTTTCACTTCAACAGCGTTCAGATCCTGGCCCGCATAAGGAACTTCTTTGCCGACGATGTAGCCCCATGAGCCGATGTTGGCGGCAGCCATGTCAAAAGCGTTGACGCCAGCCAGCGACGCAAATGCGACAAGCGGAACCTCAATCGCAGGGAACACAGTGCGGATGCAGCCTTTCAGCTCTTCAACGCTCTGAACAGGCGCGCTGATTTTCCTGCCAAAGCGGAATCCGATTTCCTCTTCAAGCATAATGCCTTTGCGGTCAAGCACAATCACACCGCCCTGAGCAATTTCGCCTGACGCGAAAAGCGCAGCGGTTGCGGGCTCAGTCGCGCTGAACTTCTTCATCAGCGGCTCAGCGGTCAGAGCGCCTTTATATCCGGCAAGCGTCTCAGTTTTCAGACGCTCCTGAACGTAGGCATTCTGAACTTTGTACGCAAGAGCGATGTCTGTCGTGCCGAACTCTTTTGAAAGCGCCGGCGTCGGAGCGCCGTTTTTCTCCGCATTCAGAAGGACCTGCGCCATCTCTCCCGCGCCCGTCTGCGCGCATGCGCCCGCGGCAAAGCACACCGCGGCGACAACTGCCAGCACTGCTGCTTTCTTCATCCACTTCATCATCTTAAAACCTCCCGGGGTAAGTGTTGTGCGGTACGGCGTCATTCTACACCATTCGTCTCTGTTGAAAAACTCCCAACAGTGTTTTTTTTATAAATTTTTTCACTAGTCTACATTTACAGAATTTAAGACTGCCCCCTTCACAAAATGAAAATTCGTGGCATAATACCGATTTATCGCGATAAAGTGATAAATCACAAAAGCAAACTTTGAAAATCAGATTGGAAGGTGCTTCAGATGAGAATGAAAGGTCTTTTTGCAGCAGCGGCAGTTTTATGCGTTTTTGCCCAGACAGCGGCAGCGCGCCCCGAATACACGATTAAAGTCGGATACATCAGCTCAGACGCTCACCCGACGATGATATCGATGAGAAAGTATTTTGCAGAACCCGTTGAAAAGCTGTCCGGCGGCAAAATTAAAGTTGAGATGTACCCAAACGCTCAGCTCGGCGGCGACAGAGAACTGTGCGAAGGCGTTCAGATGGGAACAATTCAGCTTGCCATTCCCAGCACGTCAGTTCTTGCCGGCTTTGAGAAAAGAATACAGGCGCTGGATCTGCCCTACATGTTCACGACGCGCGAAGCCGCTTTTGAAGCGGTCGACGGAGAGCTTGGGCAAAAGCTGAACGAATATCTGATGAAAAAAGGTTTCTGGGTTCTCGGATACCAAGAGAACGGATTCCGTCACGTGACGAACAGCCGCAATTCCGTGACAAAGCCTGAAGACCTCAAGGGCATGAAAATCCGCACGATGGAAAACCCCATGCACCTGGCGTACTTCAAAGCGCTCGGTGCCAACCCCACGCCCATGAGCTGGGGCGAGCTGTACACGGCTCTTCAGCAGGGCACAGTTGACGCGGAGGAAAACCCCTACGCCATGATCGTGGACGGAAAATTCTACGAAGTTCAGAAATACGTATCGGAAACGGGGCACGTTTTTTCATATGAAATCCTGATTGCCAACAAAAAGTTCATGGAAAGACTTCCTGAAGATCTCAGAGAGCTCGTGATTCAGAGCGCGCGCACGGCTGTTTTGAAGCAGCGCGAGATGATGGTGACGCTGGAAAACAACTTCAAAGCCGACGTCATCAAGGCTGGAATGGTCGCAAACGAGCTGACCCCAGAACAGAAAAAGCCTTTTGTCGACGCGACTGCTTCTGTGTACGCTCAGTTTGAGGGCACGCTCGGCTCAGAGATCATGGAAATCGTCCGCAGAGTTCAAAAGTAAAAAACTCTCATACAGCGCTCCGGCGGGAGCGCTTTTTAACGAAAAGGGGACACGGCTGTGACTGCTGGATTCGTGAAAAAATTTCTAAATAACTTTGAGGAGTATTGCGTCGTTCTGACGATGGCGGCGATGACAGTTCTTGTTTTTGTGCAGGTTGTTATGCGCTATGTTTTTTCAGCGTCGCTGTCGTGGAGCGAGGAGCTGGCGCGCTATATCTTTCTGTGGCTGTCGTGGCTGGGCGCCAGCTACGCCGTAAAAGAACGCAGCCATTTCCGCGTCGAGATGTTCGCCGATATGCTTCGCGGCTCTGCCCGTCTGCGTTTTGAGTATTTCGTCCTGTTTGTCTGGTTCGCGTTCAGTCTCGTTCTGGCATGGCTGGGAACAGAAATGCTCCTGTTTTTGGCAGAGACAGAGCAGACGTCTGCCGCGATGGAAATCCCGATGACGCTTCCCTACGCATCTGTTCCCGTTGGATGCGCGCTGATGTGCGTCCGTCTTGTCATTGAAATTGTCAATCTGCGCAAAAACGGCACGCCGAACGCCGCGCAGACCTCGCAGGAGTAACGCCATGGAAGCAGTCATCATCTTTTCCCTGCTCATCATCACCATCATGCTCAGCATCCCTATAGGCATCACGCTGGGACTTTCTACGGCGATCGCGATGGTTTTAACGTCCGACATTCCGCTGGTCATCCTCGCGCAGAAATCGGTGACGGGACTGGACTCGTTCCCTTTGCTTGCGATACCCTTTTTCATCCTAGCAGGAGCCTTGATGTGCAGCGGCGGCATATCCCGGCGCCTCGTCAACCTGGCGGACAGCCTCGTCGGCTGGATCACAGGAGGGCTTGCCATGGTGACGGTTCTGGCGTGCATGTTCTTTGCCGCGATATCGGGCTCAGGACCGGCAACCGTGTCGGCAATCGGCTCTTTCATGGGTCCGTCCATGAAAGAGCGCCAGTATGACGCCGGATTTGCCGCTGCCATCACCGCGTCAGCCGGAACAATCGGCGTCATTA
>JAXEJY010000001.1:0-4955 GCA_034101315.1 Pyramidobacter sp. | reverse complement strand
GAGGATTCCCTCGCGGGGCCAGTCGCAGAGATATCTCAGATACTTGTTCGACGTGTGATAGTTTTTCGCGCCGTTCGCGTTGACCAGCGTCACCTCATGCTCAGCGACAGCGGCTTCGCGGCGGATTCTCTCGACGCGGGCGAACAGCTCTTCTTCGGGAATCGCTTTCGGCGGAACAAATTCAAAGCTCGGCTCAAAGCCGTCAAGCAGTTTTTCGTAGCGAATCATGAGCAATAACTTCCTTTCGTTGGAATGGTCGTCAGAAGCCCTATTTCAGCGTGTCGAGGGCAATTCTCATGACCAGTTTTCTCAGCGGTTTCGGATCGCCGTAGGTGACATACGGCTGATGTCCGTCCTCAGGGAAGAAAATGGCAAAGCTGCCCGGATAGCTTCTCTGAAGCGATCCTGTGCCGCTGTACAGCTGAACGTCCGTCTCGGCGTTGTACTCGCCGACGGGCGTCAGCCAGTCGATGGGGCACCAGCCCAGCCATTCGTCGCCGCAGAGCGTCGTCTGGAGGTCGAGGTAGCGGCGGTGGTTTTCAAACGGCGCCAAGTGAAGCGGCAGCGAATCGCGCTCCTGAAGCAGCGCGTAGATTCTGTCGCCCTCGATGTCGTACCGTCCTGCTTTCATGCTGGAAAAGTCTGTCTCGGCGATGTACTCAAACGCGCGGCGGACACCCCAGCCGAGGCAGTAGTAGTGAGGCGCGTATTTCAAAAGTGCCCGAATCATCAATCTTCACTCCTTATGCTTACACAAATCAGCGGCGCTCTTCGGCGCACTCTCCGCAGAACGAGCGTGTCATGGCGCGCGCAAACTCTTCGATGGGGGCTACGCGCGGCAGAAGCCACATGGTTTTGACGAGCGCGGCTTCGAACGTCATCGCACCGCCTGAGATCATGCCGCGCTCCGCGGCTCTGACGCCGTTGTGATAACGCGTCAGTCTCATGCCGTCTTTGGCGCAGGGCGTCACGTTGACGACAGGCTTGCCGCCCTCGCGCGCCGCGTCGAGGAAACTGAGAATTTCGCAGTTTCCTTCGGCTGGACCGCCGCCTGAGCCGTAGCTTTCAAGAACGAACGCATCAGCCATGTTCAGAGCGTTCAAGAGCATTTCCCGCGTCAGCCCGGGGTGAATCACAAGCCCCATGACGCGCGGATTGAGCTCGCGCTTCAGGCAGAATCCCTGAGGAATCCGGCGTTTCATGCGCTCAAGCGCCGATGCGTCAAGCACAGCTCCGTTCGCGCTGACGCTTCCCATGAGCGGCAGCGCGGGCGTCTCAAAACCCTGCATACTGCGCCAGCTGCGCTTTTTCAGGCAGGACGCGCACAGAATCCTGCCCCCGAACGTCAGCCATACGCCGCTGTGCCCGTGCCGCGCCAAGGCGTCGAGCGTACGCAGGGCGTCGGAGATGTTCTTCGGGCCGTCTGCGTTTTCTTCAGACGGCGCGCGCATGGCGCCCGTCAGGACGACGGGCTTTTGAAAATCGAGGAGAAGAAACGACAGCGCCGCGGCGGTGTACGCCATCGTGTCCGTCCCGTGCAGCACGGCAACGCCGTCAAAGTCTGCCCCGCGCGATGCAATGCACTGCGCCAGCTCAAGCCACTGGGCTGGCCCGATCTGCGGACTGGGGATGCAGAACAGGTCGAAAAGCGTCAGTTTCTCAGCTTCGGGGACGGGCGGAAGCGTTTTTAAGAGCTCCGCGCCGTTCAGACCGGCGGCAAAACCGCCTTTTTCAGCAGTGGATGCAATTGTTCCTCCGGTTGTTATCAGCAGAAAGCGTCCCATCTGTACCTCCTGTTCCGCGCGCTGACGGTTCTGCGGCGCTGTTTTATCAATTGGCGCAGGCGTAGTTCCACGGACGGCTGTCGACCATCTGACTCCACGTCAGAGGCTCGTCGATGATGCCCGTGTGAACCATGAACTCCTCGTAGTGCGTGTATTCGCGCTCGCCGATAAGGGCGTTTGTCCACATGCCGACTTCGCGCAGATAGTTGACTTTTGCGACGAGCGTTTCAACGCTGACTTTCGGCCAGTTGCGCTTGAGCAGATCAGCGCAGCATGACGCGTCGTGGTCGAGAACCCACTGTGTGCCGCGCTGAAGCGCCAGAGTGAATCGTCCGGCAATGCTGTCCTCGCGGCTGACGAACTCAGGCAGTCCGTAATAGACGCTCCACGGCACATCGCCGCCGTGCCGCGCCAGATCGCAGAGCTCATAGCCCTTTCCAGCTTCGTACAGCGTTGCCGCCATGTGCGGCGGAAGGACGACGACGTCGCCCCAGCCGCATCGGAATCCTTCAAGCAGCATTCCGGCGGTGAAATCGTGAATCCAGCGCACTGTGCTCATGTCGACGCCGTGCTCGCGCATACACCCTGCCAGGAACATGTACGGGCTGATTCCGTTGCCGCCGGGGCACAGAATCTGCCTGTTCTCAAGAACATGCCAGTCGAACTCTTCGGCGGGCGGAATTGATTTTTCTCCCGACGCGCGGGCGACGAGGACCATGGGACAGCGCGACGAAACTTTCGCAAAGGCGGCGTAGTCTTTGACGCCGTGCTGTTTGTAGATGCTCGGTACCCAAATGCCGCCGAGCGCAGCCTGAGCCGCGCCTGAGTCGACGTCGCGAAGCACCTGCGTCCAGTCCGTCGGAACGCTGCTCGTCACTTCAATGCCGACGTCTTTGAAGAATCCCAGCTCGCGCGCGACGTACTCTGGAAGATAGTTAATCGACAGTCCTGTTGCTGATACATGAAAGTGATCCATTGGGCTCAGCCTCCACCATAAATAGAGTTTTATTGCTGAATTCCAAGTTTCTTCGCGGCGTATTCAAACGGGCGCGAATCGACAATTTCGTCGTAGGCGTAGGGACGGGCGATGACGTTGCTCTCGACCATGAAGTTTTCCCAGCGTGCCAGCTCGCCGTGCTTGATGTTGACCGTGGCGTCCCACATGCCTTCGTGGCGGAACATGTTGACCATGTCGATGGCGGCGTCAATCTGAACTTTCGGCCAGTTGCGCTCCAGAATGTCGCGGCATTCCTCGCCGTCGTGCTCAAGAAGCCACGTCGTGGCGCGCTGAAGGGCAGTTGTGAAGCGTCCGGCGAGGTTGTCGCTGCGGTCGAGGAACTCCGGCAGCGAATAGTAGACGCTCCACGGAACAGCTTTTCCCCATACCGTAAGGTCGGCGACGACGTGTCCTTTTCCGGCGCTGACGAGGCGCGACGCGAGGTCGCTTTTCAAGACGACGATGTCGCCCCAGCCGCCCTGGAAGCACTCAAAGAGCATGGGCGCCGTGAAGTCGTGGACGAAACGGATTTTCGATACGTCGGCGCCGCCCTCGCGCGCGCAGCCGGAGACGAACATTCCCGGACTGGCGCCGTTTCCGCCGGAGACGAGGACAATTTTGCCCTCAAGATATTTCCAGCTGAAATCCTTGACAGGCGTGCGCGACACCATGACGAGGGGACAGCGCGATGCGACCTTCGCAAAAGCTCTGTATTCCTTGACCCAGCACTTGTAGATGGACGGCGCCCAAATGCCGCCGACGACGCAGTGATACTCGCCCGAGTCGATGTCCGTCAGCACTTTTGTCCACGGAGACGGCACGTAGGAAGAGACTTCAATGCCTTCGTCAGCGTAGTATCCCAGTTTCTGAGCCAGATATTCAGGCATGTAGTTGATCGAGAGACCTGTTGCTGAAATTTTGAATGAATCCACGCAAATCACCTTTTCTTTTTAAGGCGGCAGCTTCAGCCGCCGCCTGTATGATGTCCTGTCAGAACAGCTTTTTAACGGGCTTTTTTGCGGAAAACGGCAAATGCCAGGAACATTGAAACGACGGCAAACACCAGTCCAAGACCGACAGTGCCCCACATGGACGAGATGAACATGGCAGGGATGACCGGCGTCAGAAGGTTGTTCCACCAGAACAGAGCGTTGTACACGCCGTGCGCTTCAGGCGCGCAGGATTCGGAGTTGGGGTCGATGGCGCGGACAAGAGCAAGTCCGTTGGGGCTGCTGCCCGTGCACGTTCCGACGACCATGACGCATTTTTCAAACCACTGTTCGTTGCCGATTTCCTTGAAGTACCAGACACAGAAAGCAATCGTCAGAGCGCAGCTGATGACGATGTGAAGCGCAAGAGGCACGGCGTACTTGCTGACGAGGTCAAGCTGAAGCGTCGCCATGGACGTGACGATGAGCACTTCAAGGCTGAAGCCGCAGATCTGGTTCAGGATTTTTCTGTCGACGTAGCCGTCGAGTTTCAGCTTGCACATGACAGGCCACAGAATCAGACCGCCGACGAGGCCGTACAGCATGGCGTTGACCTTGGCGAGAACGGGAACGTAGACGATGATTGCCTGGAAGAGTCCGTATCCGATGGCGTAGGCGAGCATGATGATGGCGAGATGGAACGCCAGCGGGTTGATGCTGACGGGAGTCGTCGTCATGGAACCGATGGACTCTCTCTGGTCTTTGGGAAGAAGTCCGTGGTAGAAATGCTCAGGCTGTGCTTTGGGCTCTTTGACGAACGTCGCCCAGCCTTTTTTGACGCCGTAGTTGACGACGAGCATTCCAACGGTCATGGATGCGATGAGCCCGCCTGTGGCGAGGATCATGCCGATGCCGACAGCGCCTTCGCTTCCAAGTTCTTCAAGCACAGAACCGGCAGCAGCCGCGCCGCCGTGGCTGCCGAAGTAGGCGAACGTTCCGAGAGCGCCCCAGCCGGCGGGCATTCCGGGCCACGAGGACGCGCACGCAAGCGCGATCAGAATGCCGACGACGAGCTGAGCGCCGTACAGGAACGTATTGGCAAAAGTGTAGTCAAGATGATCCTTCAGTTTTTTGACGTTGACTGAAACGCCGAGGACGACGCATGTCATGATGATTCTCATCAGAACGGCGTTGAACTGAGGGAACGATGCGGGAACGGTGACGACTCCGGCAACCTGCTGTCCG